>CAZLQO010000009.1:2409-11223 GCA_964561955.1 Candidatus Woesearchaeota archaeon
ACAACACAACATCCGAATTTCGCAACACATTCAAAACCACTGGCCAAAATCCCATAAAACACAAAAGAATTTGTTATTTAATAACCTTAGCAAACTCAAACACTCCCTACCCCCTAAAAGCGAAGCGACCTACCACCCAACACCTTGCGAAGCACAGGCATCCTCGCGTCAACTACCAACAACACAACATCCGAATTTCGCAACACATTCAAAACCACTGGCCAAAATCCCATCCCAAACAAAACAAAAATAGAATTATAAATCTACCTAAAAATAAAAACCTCCGCGCGCGCATGCGGAGTATTTACTTAAGCTCGTACGCAACCGAAACTCTTCCCTGAACCGTCCTCTCTCCAGCCTGAATCTCAGTCTCTACCTTCGCGCCCCTAACACTATCGCTACCAGCCGAAGCAGTCTCATAAGCCAACCAAGGATAATAGTCAAAATCAGAACTACTCGTCGAAACAACATCGCCCAACTTCATACCAAGCCCACTAGCAATCGCTTCAGCCTTAACCCTCGCATCCTGCGCCGCCAACTTCAAAGCCTCCGCCTTATACTGATTTTCAAGCTCACGACTCAACCCAAAATTAATGTAGCTCAACATAGCCCCCGCATCAATCCCAGCATCAATCACATCCCCAATCTCACCATCTGTCGAAAGCTCAACCTTTATCGAATGCGTCGCCTTGAAACCCAAAGAAGTTCTCCCGCCGTCACTCCAATCAAAGTCCTCATAAACATTGAAATTCTCAGTCGTAATCTCATCACGAGCAAACCCTTCCTTCAACAAAGCAGTAACGACCCTATCAACAATCACAGCATTAGCATCCTTCGCCGTCTTCGCATTGTCACCAGTAGTCTCAACATTAAAGTAAACGCTCACCAAATCTGGCACAACCTTAACTTCAGCAACACCATTAGAAGAAACAGTCTCACCAGAAACCGTCGTCGAAAAAGCCCAAAACCCCAAAAGCGCCACAACCAAAATCGCACCAACAATCATCCCGGCAATCTTCACCGAATTATCTGTCTTCATCTCCTATACCTCCTTTCAAAAAACCTAAAACAAAAAACAAAACAACAGCAAACCACGCACCAAACAAAAACCAAGTCCAAGGACTAATCTCAGAAATAACCAACCAACCTCCAGCCCCACCAACACTTCTCATCGGCTCATCAATCAACTTCTCAGCAAAATAAACACCTTCATCAGCAACACCCAAAACAACATCCTTAGCCGGCTTCATCAACTCCCTCAAGGTCAAGGCAGCCAACCCCGTCAACCCAGCAACCCAAACAAAAACATTAGCAACAACTTTCTTCGGCGAAATAATTATCTTCCTATTTGAAACCTTATACACCGGCATCTTCTTCCCCTTCGAACTCCACCAATGCGACGACTTCTCAATCAACCCCGCGCCAACCAACTTTTTCACATTATAATCCACCGTATTCAACGGTATCTTCAACTTCCGAGAAATATCACTCACCGTCCCACTCTCAGCGACGAGAAAATCCAAAATCCTATTACAAGTCTTGTTCCCAATTATCTCCCCAATCTGCCTAACCCGACTATCCCCAAGCGACACAAAAATATGTTTCTCATCCATCCATAAACATAAACTTTTTAGTATTTAAATAAATTGATAACTCCAATCCCACTTGAAGTAATCACCCCAAACCTCCCGCCACTCCTCCGAAATTAACCTACACCACTACAAAGTCAAACGACTTATAAATCAAATTATCCTCCCAAATATACATCCAACCCCATATTTCTATATAAACAAAAACCACCAACATAATCTGTAATCTTATTAAGAGGTGTGGCTCCGCTCTAAAACTCGGCACGGCGCACCTCTTTTAATTTTTTATTCTCCCCAATCCCACATCAAACCAACCCCTTAGGCAACTCCAACAAACTCTTAACAACGCTCTCGGGATTGTCCCTAATCATCTCCTTCAACTCCTCAATAGAAAACCACCTAATCTCAGCAACTTCCTTTTTCCGAATCTTAAAAAAATCAACAGGCTCATCAACCACTACAACAAACCACTGCGTAAAATGATTATACTTCCCACTCATCTTCACCTTCGGCCCCTTCTCAAAATCAACACCAGTCAAACCAATCTCCTCCCTATCCTCCTTAACAATATTATCCTCATAACTCTCTCCTTCATCAACAGTCCCCGCAACTGCCGGCCCCCATCGCCCAGGATAATGCATCTTCGTAAAAGCCCTCCTCGCCAAAAGCACCTCACCCAAAGAATTCTTCAACCACAACCCAGAAACCCTATACCGCAACCCCTTCTCATCAACAACAGACCTCACCTCAACCCCAACAATATTATCATCCTCATCTACAACAACTATCTTTTCATTCTTTATTTTATCTTCCCTTCCTGCCAATCCCTCAAAATCAGCCTCGCCGTCCTATCAATATCAACAACCCCACCCTTCCCCAGAAACCCCTTCTTCCTCCCCAATTCCTCAATCAACCTATCAACATCACCATCTACTTTAATCCCATAAAACTTTTCTATCCGACTTTCTGACACCTGACACCTGACACCTGACACCTGTTGCTTTTCTTCTAAAAGAAGAAAAGCAACCGCCCCCTCCGGGTCCCGCACATCCGAATAAGTCCTCGCCCCAACTTTCACATCCTTCGCAAAACTCTCACTCTCACTCGAATATCTATCCCCCGAAATCACCCCCGGCGTATCTAAAACCAAAATCTCATCATTCATCCTAATCTTCTGCATCCCCTTAGTAAACCCAGCCTGCTTCCCAACCCCGGCAACCCCACGCTTCGTAATCATATTAATCACCGAACTCTTCCCCGCATTCGGATAACCAATCACCCCAACATGCACCCGCTTAACCCCCCTCATCCCATTCACAATCTCCTTACCTTTATCCTTAATGTCCCATACCCCCATACCCTCAACACCCATACCCCCAGAAAATCCTTTCAGGATTTTCTTCGCCTCCATCTTAATCCTCGCCCTCAAATCTCTAATCCCAATCCCCTTCGTCGCAGAAATAAAAACAAAAGGCCTAATATCCTTCGCCAACCTCTTCTCAATATCCCTCCTTGAAACCAAATCACATTTATTCAAAACATAAACCAACTTCTTCCCCTTCTTTAAAACATCCGCCTCAACCTCAGCATTCCTCATCTCATCGACAAACCTCGCATCCAAAACCTCCAACACAATATCCGAAATCCTCACTACATCCCGCATCACATCCGGATACTTCCCTCGCTGTTTCCCAATATTCGCAATCCTCCCAGTATGCCGCGACCCAAAACTATAACGAACTCTTACCATAAAAACAAACAACATTAAAATTACTTAAACCTTTCTTATAATCAATCTACAAGAAAAATTTCAAAGAAATTTTTTGTTCTACAAGGGAACAAAGTTTCCGTTCTACCAAAAGGCAAAGCCTTTTGTCTACAAGGCGTAGCCGCTCTACCTCTCCAACTCATCAATCTTCTCATCAAGTTCCATCCTACCAAGAGATTTCAACTCAGACTTCGCACCACTCTTGTAAGCCATCTTAATCATAATAAACAAAAACACAAAAAACAAAAGAAAAAAAACAACCCCAATAGAATAATACTTAAAATTCCTACCAACCTCAATTATAGAATTCCCAGTCGTTTCAACAACATCTCCAACAAACTCTCCCGTCTCATTACTCAACTCATTAACAACACTCTCATTAACTTCCTCACTAACAACCTCCACTACAACAGGCTCCCTCAAATCAACCACAAAAGTATCATTACTAAAATCAACCGACTCTTTCTCAATTTCCATAACAGGCTCCCCATCCTTCATAAGCAAAATCAACAAATCCACCTCAGAAAGAGAAGTCTCAACATCAAACTTCAAAACCCCCGCATCATAATAATTCTCAGAAGGATAAATCTTCTCCCCATACTCACTAGAAGAAATAGGAGACTTAATTTTAAGAATAGCACCAGAAAAAGAATCGGGCTCATCAATAACCGTTACCTCAACAGCGACGACAAAAGACAACAAAAAAACAGACAACAAAAAAACAGACAACAAAAAAACACCAACCTCTTTTTTCATATGAACTCATAACTTCTATATTTATAAAACTAATGTTTCTTTTTCAGTTTCCAAATCCGCCTAACCAACAACCCAGCCAAAACCAAAAACACAATAAGTATAATTCCTATATAAGAAAAATCACTACCCAAAATCAAAGAAACAAAACCAGTAAACCCCCTACTCCCACTATAAACAAAATCCTCCTCGACAAAACTAACATCTCCATCAGAAATCGCAATCCTCAACATCCCTCCGCCAGTATTACCAACATCCATCACAACACTCCCCTCATAAACCTCACCCAAAACCAACTCTATTTCTTCGCTAACCTCATTAACAACATTCCCCTCCGAATCCAAAATCCTAAAATACAAAACACTTACAGAATCCCCCGTCGGCTCAACACTATAATCAACCTTCAACTCATCATTAGAACTAAAACTAATTCCCAGAATAGAAACACTCAAACTTGGATTCAAAACCTCAATACTCAGAGGAATAATCTGACTAACATTATCCAAACACTTCACTCTCATCTCCAAATCCTCAACACCAGCCAAAGCCCGAAGAACAAAACTAAAATCAACAATCTCCCCAGCCCCAATATTAAAAACATCTTTCGAAACAACAAAATCCCCACCAACCAAACTACATTTATTCACCGAAGTACTTCCAATATTTTTAACCCCAACCAAAAGACTCTTCTCTTCCCCTAATGATACAATCACATCAATCGCCTCAATCTCCAGCCTCATAACAACCGAGTCAACAAAATAACCTCCGCCACCGCCAGAACCCCCACCACTCGGCGAATTAACAACAATAGTACCTCCAGAAGTATCAACCGAAAAATTAGAACTATCCGACGCAAAACTCCCATAACTATTATTCACAAACAAATTCAAAATATAATCTCCGTCGGCAGAAACACCAAAATTTGAACCACTACAATTCACTAAACTTGTATTACCAATTACACTCCCACCAATCGAAGTCTTAACATTATACCAACAACTAACACCAACACCATCCACACTATAAACAATCCCAATCCCACTCCTCGAACTTTTCTCCCCAATCGGCTCACTAATATTAACATCAACGCCCTCGACATCAACAATAAACGAAACCGAATCATTCGATTCCAACCCGTCACTATCATTCGCATAAACAGTCAAAACATAACCACCGCTCCCACCAACACTAAACGTCCCATTTGCACAACCAACCAAACTAACATTAACAACACCATCAATATTATACCAACAAGAATCCAAATTATCATCACTATCCAAAGCAACAAAATTCAAAACAAGAGACTCATTGTAATCATAAAGACTCCCACCCACAGGAGAGAAAACATTTACCGTCGGAGGAACATTATCAGTTAAAGTCACCGTCCTCGCAGATGTCTGAGCTTCATTGTCATAAACATCTTTAACATAAGAATAAAAATCATATACCCCATAATCCAAATTCGTAAAATTACGAGAATAAGAACCTGCATTATAAAGAGCAGAAACTTCATCAGTAGACAAAACCCTATTAAAAATAATCACCTCATCGATATCCCCATCAAAAACACGACTCGCAGCATATCCCTCCCCAGCTCCAATCGTTAATATATCTACCGTAATATTTGTTACAGGAGTTAAATTAACATTCTCCCCATCAAGATTCCCATTAACGTAAATTTTTAAATTCTGCCCATTTAGTACTGCAACAACATGATACCACTCCCCTAAAACTATATCAGTTGTACTAATTACACTAGAGCCACCCCCCGTCGTCTGTGCATAAAAAACCCCAGTACTATAACTTTGAAGAAAAAATCTTTTACCTAAATTCTCTCCAGCATTTCTCATAACTATAATATCCTTAAGCGTAGTCTTATTTTCTGGCTTTATCCAAGCAGCAACTGTAACCGTCGTTGATTCATTAATTTGAGGGATCCCACTGGAAAAATTAATATAATCACTAACTCCATCAAAACCCAATGCTTTCCCAAATTTCCCCGCAACTCGATAATCAACACCAATATTTACCCCATCATTTCCATAACCAGAATAATCAATTATATTCCCCGAACTTTCATTCATCTTCCAAAAACCAACCAAAGAATTATTCAAATTAATAAAACTATAAATCTGACTATCATCGCTAACATCAACACCCACATTAATCCAATCCTGATTATACTCTCCATTCTCTGTTGTCTGAGAAGAAAAAGAAATTTGAGGAAGCGCCGAATCCAATAACTCATAACCAACATCAACACTTTCCAAAACGGGACTAACAGAACCAGAACTCACAAACTCAACCTTATACTGAAAATACCTATTGTCAGACACCCCTAAATCCAAGGGATTATTTACTACAGACCAACTCTCCCCAGAACACAAATTATCATCACAACTCCGAGTAGTCAAATTTAATTTCAAAGCGCCCCTTTTATAAATATTCGCAATTTCCATCGCTGATAAACTCCTATTCCAAACGGACAATTCGTCAATTGTTCCATCAAAATAATGAGAAGTTTGCCATCTCCCTATTTCTAAAGAAGTAATCGTACTATCAATTAAACCATTTGTAAAATTTACCGACTTACTAAATTCACCATTAATATAAAGTTTTACAGTATTTCCCGTCGTCGTATCATAACTAACAGCAACATGACTCCACGTTCCCGTTGGAATATTTACATCAGTAGAAAGAATACTGAACTTCCCATAGCCCATATTAGGGTCATTAATATTAAAACGCGAAAAAGTTAATTTTTTAGCATTTGACACAAAAAACCAATAACCAAGAGATTTACTGAGTATGGAATTTTGATTTACCGTCGATAATGTATCGGGTTTAATCCATGCTTCAATCGTAATTGCACTACGAACATTCAAACTATCATCATTCCCGCAACCAACATAATCATTACTACCATCAAAACTTCCACCTTCACCCAATTTTCCTGTTGTAAAAGTTGCTCCATTATAAGCTACTCCATCATTCCCCTCTCCTGAACCATCACTCCAATTATCATTCATATGCAATAATAAAACATTCTTATTCATATCTATCCCACCAATTCCAGACTCAGCAACTCCATCATTAGGCAATTCTTGTTGATAATAATCAAATTCACTAATCCAACTCAAATTATTCCAAGTAGCATCTGCCCCCGCATCAAAAATCTCACTAATATAACTCCCACTCAAATTACCTCCGAACAAAACAACTCCGCTCCCATTATAAAAAGTATTATTATAAACACCGTCGTCAAAACCCGAACCCGAATCACTAAACACAGCGAACCCAGTAAAATGCAAACCAACATTCACCAACGCAAAAACAAAAACACCAAGAACAAAAATCCCCATAACGACAACCCAAAACCTCTCATCTCTCATAGCCAATAATAAAAAAACAACTATTTAAAAGTTACCCACAAAGCTCTCGGACAAAACATTTAAATAGAATTCCAAACTAACCCCAACATGAACAAATCCTACTACTTATTCACAATCTGCTTCTTATTATTTATCTCAATCGCATCCGCCGAATTCTCAATCGACATCTCGGGCCTAAAAACCACAAGCTACAGCCCAGGCGAAGAACTAACCTTCAAAATAATCTTACTCGAAGATGGAACCCCCATATCTAAAGGAATCACATACGAAATCACCGATGCCCTCGAAAAAACAAAAGTCACAAACGAAACAAACTCAAACGAAAAAACATCCTTCAAAATCAAAAAAGAATTCACAAGCGGAATCTGGACAATAACAGCAAATTACCAAGACGCCCAAGTCAAACGAACATTCACAATAAAAGAAAACCCAGAAGTAGAATTCCTAATCGAAGACGACGAACTAATAATCCGAAACACCGGCAACGTCGACTACACAAAAACAATCCAAATAATAATAGGAACTGAAACAAACTCCTACAAACAAAACATCAGAGCAGGCGATGAAAAAATCCTAAAACTAATCTCGCCCGACGGAACATATAACATCCAAGTCACAGACGGCGAAACCTCAATCAAAAAAGAAAACGTCCAACTCTTCGGAACAGGAAACGTCATCGGGGCAGTAGACAAAGACCTACTTGGCTACACCGGATTCGCAGGAGCCGACGACCCAACATCCATCGAAGACCGACCAACATCACTAACAAAACTCCCACTCGCCCTAATTTTCATCGCCGCAGTAGGAATCCTAATCGCACTAGTCGTCGTCGAACGCCACCTATCCAAAAAGAAAAAATAATCACTCAATCTTTTTCATTAATCCAATGTCGTTAAAAAATCTCCTAATCTGACTTAGGTGTTTCCTGCGAACAAGATTATCATGATACATCATTGCCCTTACGCCATCATCACGAATACCATAAGCCCTTAAATAAATCTCCCCACTCCCTATATTAATTTTGCCCCTATATCCACTACCTACCTTTCTCATATCACAACCATTAAGTCTATCACAAAAAACGTCAGCAAGGCCTTCAGCATCAAGTGAATTATCAAAATCTTTATTCGGCACATATAACTCAGGTTTTATTTCCTTAGCCATTCCCAATCAACCCAAAACTCCTATTTAAAAATTATTATACTCCACTTCAATAAGTTTTAAAAGCAAAATAACCCTCTATATTCATCGGTCCCGTAGTCTAATGGCAGAACACCTCGTTTACACCGAGGATACCCAAGTTCGATTCTTG
>CAZLQO010000010.1:0-11104 GCA_964561955.1 Candidatus Woesearchaeota archaeon
TAGGGGTTGGTAGTTTTTTTTGTTCCATTCTTGAATTTCTTTTTCTATGTAGTCTTGGGGGAATTCTAGGGTAGTGAAGAATGCTAGTAGTAGAGATAGGGCTCGTTTTCGGCCGTCGTCTTTCATGCCTTTTAGGATTTTTGTTATGACTGGGGGGAACATGTCGGGATTTATGTTTAAATCCCGAGGTAACAGGTGACTGGTAACAGGTGACTGGTTTCCTGGTTTTTCTTTTGGTGTGTTTTCTCTTTGCCAGTCTAGGGCTTGGAGTAATAATTCTTTTGCTTCGTCTTGTCCGGAGTCGGGCATGAATGATTTTGTCTGTGTGATTTTTAGTGGGTCGGCGTCGGATGGGGTGAAGGTTTCTATTTGTTCTTTTGTGATTGGGATTGAGGCGAATGCTGTTTTTTCGTGGAGGGAGTATGGGGCTCGGAAAAGGTGTCTTGATGAAACTAGAACTATGTCGACTGCGTCTTGTGTTGATTTGATTGCGTCTTCTTCTTTAAATTTTGTTTTAGTTGGTCTGGCTTCGCCGCCGTATGAGCTTGTTGCTTCGAGGTTTGCGGTGTTGATTTTGCAGGTTGTGCAGAAGTGGATTTCTCTTTTTGAGATTCGTTTCATTTTGCCGTTGCATGATGGGCATATCATTTCTTTTCGGTTTGATTTCATTGATTCGACTTCGGTTTTGCATTTGATGTCGGGGCATTTGTATAGTCCGACTTCTTTTTTCTCGGTTGTGTTGCCACATTTCGGGCAGAAGTGTTCGGATGTTAGTTCGCCTGTTGCTTTTAGTTTTTCTCGGTCTGTTAGGGCTAGGATTTCTTGGTTCATTGGTTGCTTGATTCTTTCGAAGAGGTAGCCTGCGATTAGGCGTGGCCATTCTGGGAATTTGTTTTTTGTTTGTTCTCCGTTTAATTCTTTTGGGAAGGCTTTGAATGGGACGATGATATGGAATCCTTTTGAGCCGGAGAATTTTATGCCGTAGTTTTGGATGCCGTGGCGTTCGAGTTCTTTGATTAGGAGTTTGGCTGCGATTTTTCCGTAGTCGAGGAATGGGGAGTCGATGTCTATTAAAAAGTCCCAGCCGGTTTTGATTTCGTTGTATTGTTGCGGGGTCATGTTGGTGTTTATGTCGAGGGGGTTTTGCCATATTTCTTCGGAGCAGTGGAATGATGTTGCGCCTTGTTTGGCTGAGTTGATGATGTCGGTTGGGTAGTCGAATGTGTCGGGGCGTTTTGCGAAGAATTTGTTGTTGAAGTTTGCGACGGTTTCTCTGTGTTTGCAGAATTCGAACATTGCTTGTTGGATTTCTTTTCTGGCGTAGTAGGATGTTGCGATTAGTTGGGCTTTTGATTTTTGTTCCATTATTTTAATAGGGTATTTTTATTAATAAATGATGTGATGGTGGAGTGTATAAATCTTTAAATAAGGATTGGGATGTTTATTATTATGATATTGAAGTTGGATGAACCGCGGTTGTTGGGGGATGCGATTGGGGTTGTGTCGGAGGTTGTTTCTGAGGTTCGGATTAAGTTGTTGGAGGATGGGATGTCGATTGTTGCGGTTGACCCGGCGAATGTTGCGTTGGTTATTTTTAAGTTGCCCAAAGAGTCATTTAGTCAGTATGATGCTGGGAATGCGACTTGGGGTGTTAATCTTGGGGACTTGAAGAAGATTTTGAAGCGGGCGTCGGGGAATGCGAGTGTTGTTTTTGAGGAGGAGGCTGGGAAGTTGAAGATTACGATTTACGATAAGATTAAGAAAGTTTTTACTTTGGCGTTGATTGAGGTGTCTTCCGAGGATAAGGAAATTCCTGAGTTGAATTTTGGGGCGAGGGTTGAGATGGATGCTGATGATTTTGCGCAAGCGGTTGAGGATGCGAGTGTTGTTGCTGATTCGTGTTCGCTTGTTGTTAAAGATGGGAAGTTTTTTGTTGAGGGTTCGGGGAATTTGAATAGTGCGAGGGCGGAATTTTCGGGAGATAATATTGAGATTTTTGGGAATGGGAGGTCGAAGTATTCATTGGAGTATTTGATGAAGTTTATTAAGGCGACGAAGATTTCGGGGAAAGTTGTTGTGAATTTGTCTGATGATTATCCGTTGAAGTTGGATTTCCCGGGGGAGAGGATGGGGATTGGATTTGTGCTCGCTCCGCGAGTGGAAAACGACTAGTCGTTTTCCGAGGGTTGCACGCTTTAGCGTGCGAGGGTTGTGCTTCGCACGAGGGTTGTTTCGCTTTGCGAAACGGGGGTTGTGACTTCGTCACGGGACTTGGGCTACTTGAGGAGGGTTTTTATATTTGAATTTATTGATTGTTTTATGGTTCGGGATTTTAAGAGGTTGGATGTTTGGAGGCTTTCTATTGAGTTGAGTAAGAGGGTTTATGAGGTTGCTCGTAAATTTCCTAAGGATGAGATTTATGGGTTGACTTCTCAGATTAAGAGAGCGGTGATTAGTGTTCCGTCTAATATTGCTGAGGGATGTGGGAAGAAAACTAATAAAGATTGTGCTGCATTTTTGCATCATGCGATGGGAAGCTTGAAGGAGGTTGAGTGCCAGGTGGTTCTTGCTCGGGAGTTGGGTTATTTGGATGAAGATGAGTTTAAGGAATTGAATGGGGATATTCTTGTATTGAGTAGGAAGCTTTTTGGGTTTATTGATTATATTGTTGGGCTAGATGGGTAGGCTGATTAGATAGAATTTATAAATAAGTAATTAGTCTAATTGTTATGAAGAAGGGGCAGGTGACGATTTTTATTGTTGTTGGGATTGTGATTGTTGTAGGGATTGTGGCGGTTGTGATTTTTATGGGAGGGGTTGGTGTGGATTCGCCGGTTGATTTGGGGCCGAAAGATTTTGTTAGTAAGTGTGTTCGTGATGCGGTTGAGGATTCGGTTGAGAAGGTTTTGGTTGGTGGTGGTGAAGTTGTGCCGTCGCAAAGTGTAATGTATATGGGGGAGGAGTGGAATTATTTGTGTTATCAGGCGGATTATTATTTATCTTGTTATAATTTGCATCCGATGTTGGAAGCGAGTATTGAGGACGAGATTCGTTTGGATACGATGGATGATGTTCAGGATTGTTTTGATAAGGTGGCTGTTGATTTTGAGGATGTGGGATATAGTGTGACGGGTGGGGCTACTAATTATTCGATTGATTTGTTGCCGGGGAAAATTGATATTAATTTGAGGAAGAATATTGAGGTTTCTAAGGAAGATAGTGTGCAGAACTTTGGGGATTTTGATACGAGTGTTTTGTCGCCGATTTATGATTTGGTTCGTGTTGCGCGGGATGTTGTGAATTCTGAGGCGCAGTATTGTCATTTTGAATATAATGGTTATATGTTGTTATATCCTCAATATGATATTCGGAGGATTGATTATAGTGATAGTAAGATTTATCGTTTGATTGATAGGAAGAGTGGAGCTGAGTTTAAATTTGCTACGAGGAGCTGTGCGTTTGCGCCGGGGATATGAAAATCGGAGATTTTCATGGGGGTTGGCACTTTTTGAGCGCCGAAGGTTGGTTTCGCCGAGGGTTGGGCTTACGCCCGATGGTTGCGACTTCGTCGCGAGGTTTGGTAACTTAAGATGGAGAAGATAAATAGGAAGATTGTTGGGGGATTGGAGATGGGTTTGATGATTGTGGCCGTGTTTGCTTTTAGTTATGGGGTTTCGGCGAGTAATGAATTTTTTAGTGAGGTTGCTGATTATGATAATTTGGGTGTTGGGTGGTTTGGGCAGATTGTTGCGAAAGTTGTTGAAATTTTGGGAAAACCAATAATTAGGATTGTGGCGGCAGAGGAGATTAATACTACTTTGGATAGTGGTTGGATTTTGAGTGAGGATACTACTGTTAGTACTTATAATATTTCTTCTTCGGATTTTGGGGCTGGATGTTGTGGGTTGACGACAGGCGGCAAAAAGTGTGCGACTTCGGTTGCTAAGAGTTGTGTTAGTAGTGCACCTTTTGCTGAGGGTGCTTTGTGTGCTTCGACTTCTTTTTGTCGGGAGGGATGTTGTTATGATGAAGTTGCTGGGATTTATGATAGGGGTGTTTTGAAAAGTGATTGTAAAGTTAGTTGGGTTGCTGACGCCAATTGTAATTTGCCTGGAGCGAGATTAGGGTGTTGTGTTCTTGGAGATAATGCGATTTTTGAGACGAGGGGGCAGTGTGTGGTTGATAGTTTGGTTCGTGTTTTGGGTAGTAGGAATGTTGTTGATTGGAGATTGGACTTAAATGAGGGACAATGTTTGTTGATTTCGTCGACGCAGAAGAAGGGGGCCTGTGTTCTTTCCGAAGGGAAGTGTAAGTTTACGACGGAGGGTGATTGTTTTAATTATGGTGGTGATTTTAGTGATGGGTATCTTTGTACTTCGAAATCTTTGGGGACTGCTTGTGAAATGACCGAACAGACGACTTGTGTTGATGGGAAAGATGGGGTTTATTTTTTGGATTCTTGTGGAAATGTTGCGAATATATATGATTCGGATAGGGTTGGGGATGTTTCTTATTGGGATAGGGTTATTTCTTTGGAGGATTCTTGTGATGATGGTGATGGGAATGCGAATAGTGATGGTTGTGGGAATTGTAATCGGTTCTTGGGCGGGATATGTGATTCTGTGACTGAGAGTAGATTCGATGTTGATTATGGGAATTTTTATTGTAGGGATACTTCGTGTATGTTTGATGGTGTTGAATATAAGAATGGGGAATCGTGGTGTGTTTATGATGGCGTAATTGGTGATGGTAATGATGTTGTTGGGTCGAGGCATTGGAAGTATGTTTGTTCGCAGGGAGTTGTTGTGGTAGAGCCTTGTGCGGATTACAGGAATCAGATTTGCGTTCAGACTAATACTTTTGATGTTGACGGGAAGGATGTTCAGTTTAGGAATGCTGTTTGTATCGCTAATAATTGGAGAGAGTGTATTAATTTGAATAGTAAGAAAGATGGGGCGAAAAAGTGCGAGGATACTTTGAATTGTAGGGTTGATAATGTTGTTATTGCGGACCATTTTAATTTTGATGTTTGTTTGCCGAAATATCCTGCGGGATTTAATTTGGAAGATTATAGGTATCGGAAAACTGCTGAGGGTATTTGTGATATTGCGGATATGAGTTGTACTGTTGTTTATGCACCGAAGACTTGGGGTGGATGTGAGATTGTTGCTAATGAGGGGTGTTTGAATGGTGTTTTTGCTGAGGAGATGAATGATTTTTGTCGTGGGCTTGGGGATTGTGGTGGGGGAGTTAATATTGCTGGGAAATACTCTAAAAGTTATAAAATTAAGGGGCCGTTTGATTTAGATGGTAGTATGATTGTTGCTTTGATTTCTTTGTCTAAACCAATAAAGGGACAGTATGCTAAAGTTGAGGATTATAGTAAGTATTTGGAGGCTTCTGGTATTTGGGGTGGGCCTGAGGCGGTACCAGAGGGAGAGGGTGCTGAGGATATTGAGTTGTTTGGAAGTAATGCTATGAATATTGGGATGGGGGCTGCAGGGATTGGGTATGCTGTTGGAGTTTATGCTACCACGTCATTTTCCCTTAGTGGATTAGCAGCATTAGCAACTGGACCCAGTACACTTTATGCTCCTTTATCTGCTTTTGCCGGAGCAGCGATAGGAGCCGGAATTGGAATGATTGCGGGGGCAATGTTGGCTAAAGAATTGGGACTTAGTCCTGGAGGTTCGTTGTTGATGTCTATTGGTGGGGGGATGGTAGGGGCTTCTTTGTTTTTAAGTTTTATTGGTCAACAATTATGGATAATATCTAATCCTCTTTTATTCTGGGTAGGTGTTATTGTGATTGTGGTTTCGTTGTTTTTTGGCGGGGATGATTGTGATGATGTTGTAGTTGAATTTGATTGTAAAACTTGGGTGGCTCCAAGTGGTGGGAGTGATTGCGATAAGTGTAATGGTAACCCGTTGAAGCCGTGTTCGGAATATCGTTGTAATAGTTTGGGAGCGGCTTGTGAATTGATAAATAAGGGTACTGATAATGAGTTGTGTGTTGATATTAATCCGCGTGATGTTCGGCCGCCGATTTTGAAACCTCAGTTAGAAGTGATTTCTGATAATGAAATGTACGGTGGGGTTACCGACGCTGGATTTAGTTTAACTTCGGTTGGTGGTGGGTGTATTGATGCGTATACTCCGTTGATGTTTGGGATTGCGACTGATGAGCCGGCACTTTGTAAGTTTGATATTGAGATGAATGATTTTGATGATATGGCTTTTGACCTTGGTGGGAATCTTTATATTCAAAATCATACGACGGTGTTTACTCTGCCTGACCCGAGTCATGGACAAAGTCAAGGGGGTAATTGGACTGGGGAGTTGACTTTTTATATTAAGTGTCAGGATACGCATGGGCATGAGAGTTCTGGATTTTATGGTGTTGATATGTGTGTTAATGAGGGGCCGGATAAGACTGCGCCTTTGATTAGGGCGACTAGTCCTAAGAATGGTGGTATTGTTGGATTTAATGTAAGTTCTATGAATGTTACGATTGTTACGGATGAGTTGGCGACTTGCAAGTGGGGGTTGAGTGATGTTGTTTTTTCGGAGATGGGGAACGAGATGAGTTGCTTAGATATAATGAGGAAGCCTTCGAATGTTCAGGGTTATGTGTGTTCTGGGATTATGCCGACGACGGATGGTAATAATGTTTATTATGTTAGATGTGAGGACCAGCCGTGGTTGGACGGAGGCGGGAATGCGAATGTTGAAAGTTTTGTTTACAAGATGAAAAAGCCGAGCAAGATGATTGAGATTGATTCGATTGAGCCGAGTGATGATTTTGAGATTAATACCGAAATGACGACGATTGATTTGGAAGTTAAAACTTCTGGTGGTGGGGATGTACATTATTGTTCTTATTCATTTTCTGGATATGAGACGATGATTGAAATGTTTGAGGGTGGTGGGAAGACGCATAAGCAACCGCTGAACAGACCGACTGGAATGAATAATATTTATATTGAATGTGAGGATGAGACTGGGGATTCGGTTAGAGATAAAGTTAGTTTTAGAATTATTAGGGATAGTTCGACGCCGCAGGTTGCGAGGGTTTGGCAGGATGGTGGGAAGTTGCATGTTGTAACGACCGAGATTGCTGATTGTAGATATTCGACTGAGAGTTGTATGTTTAATTGGGATGATGGCGAAATGGCTGGGAAAGGAGAGGAACATATTTTTAGTGTTCTTCGAGGGGATACTTATTATGTTAAGTGTGAGGATGAATTTGGGAATGTGCCGGCTGGGTGCTCTATTACAGTGCGGGCACTGTAATAGATGACAGAGAACAGATGACAGAAGACCGGTTGCTTGTAATATAAAATGAGAGATTTTAAAAAATTAGAAGTTTGGAAAAGAGATATTGTATTTGGTAAGCTTGTTTATGATGCGACTAAGGAATTTCCGAGAGAAGAGGTTTATGGGTTGACTTCTCAATTAAGACGAGCGGTAACAAGTATCTCTTCTAATATTGCTGAAGGTTGTGGGAGAAGAACGAAAAAGGATTTTGTTTATTTTTTGTATAATGCTATGGGTAGCGTTAGAGAAGTTGAAAGTCAGTTATATATCGCTAAAGAATTAGGATATTTGGAAGATGATAATCTTAAGAGGTTAACTAATGAGATTGAATATGTCGCTAGAATGTTGGCTGGATTTATTAAGTATATTTCTGGGTTGGATGTTGAATAAAGAATGGTGAAAATATGATTTGAATATATTATAATAGAATTTATAAATGAGTGATGATTAGAATGTGTATGGGAAACAGAGGACAGGTGACTATCTTTGTTATTGTTGCGATTGTTATAGTGTCTACTATTATTGTTTTTCTTTTGTGGGTTCAGCCGACTTATTTTTCTGAGTTGGGAGGTGGATTGAATTTTGAAGGATGTGTTGAGGATGTGGTCGAGCAGGCGATTGATGAATTGGGTCCGAAGGCTGGGTTTGTTAGTCCTGGGTTTGTTTATAATTATAATGGTGAGCAGTTTACTTATTTGTGTTATACTAATGAATATTATGTGACTTGCACGGTGCAGGTTCCTTTTTTGAAGAATGTTTTTGACGAACAGATGGAGGTTTTGATTAGAGAGAAGATTGATAGTTGTTATGTTAATTCTGTTGATGATTTGAAGTCTCAGGGTTATGATGTCGTCGGTGGGGTTGTTGATTATGATGTTTTGATTGAGCCTGGAGTTGTGAGGGTTGAGATTGATGCACCGACGAGCGTTGGGTCGCAGGGGTTTTCTCGGTTTAATATTAGGGTTAATTCGCCGATTTATGATATGATTATGATTGCGACTTCTATTTTGCAATTTGAATCTTCGCTTGGTGATTCTGACACGAGTGCTATGATGGGTTTTTATCCTGATTATATTATTGATAAGTTAAAGCAAGGTGATGGGACGACAGTTTATATTTTAGAGAGCAAGAATTCAGGAAATAAATTTCAGTTCGCGAGTAGGAGTCTCGCCTGGCCTGCTGGTTATCTTCGATAACCAGAGGTGTTAGGTTATGGGTGTTGGGGCGCTTCGCTTGTTGGTGACTGATGAGGGATTTTAAATCCTTGGATGTTTGGAAGATGGCTATGGAGATTAACAAAGAGGTTTATGAGATTAGTAAGGGTTTTCCTGTCGAAGAAAGGTATGGTATGTTTTCTCAGATGAGGAGGTCTTCCATTAGTGTTGCTTCTAATATCGCTGAAGGATGCGGAAGAAAAACTGAAAAAGAATTTGTTACATTTTTGTACAATGCTATGGGGAGTTTGAAGGAGCTTGAATGTCAACTGTTTATTGCTAGAGATTTGGGATATGTTGATAGTATTGTTTTTGAAAAGGTTAGTGGAAAGTTAGACTTATTAGGGAAGAAACTTATTAGTTTTATTAAATATATTAAGGAGAAAAATGAATAGAAGTGTGTTGGTTGGATTTGTTTTTGTTTTGATGATTGGGTTCTCGTTGGCGGCGACTGCGACTTCGGATGCGAGTTATTGTTGTGAGAAGATTACTAATGGTCCGTGGTGCTTGAATGCTGATGAGTCGAGTTGTGATAGTTCTTATAAGGTTGCGCCGACTTCGTGTGAGACTACTTCGTATTGTAGACTTGGGACTTGTTATGAATCTGGAGAGGGGATTTGTATGGAGAATACGCCGCAGAGAGTTTGTAATGATTTTGGCGGGACTTGGGATGCGAGGGACATTAATGAGGTTCCGCAGTGTCAGTTGGGATGTTGTATAATTGCTGACCAGGCGGCGTTTGTTCCGTTGGTTAGATGTAAGAGGTTGTCGACGCTGTTTGGGGTTAGTAATGATTATAGGTCGAATATAAATGATGAGGTTTCTTGTATTGCGACGGCGCAGGCTCAGGACGTTGGGGCTTGTGTCTATGAAAAGGATTTTGAGAGGGTTTGTGAATTTACGACGCGGGGTGAGTGCAACGCTCCTGAGAGCGTTGCGGTAACAGGTAATGGGTCACAGGTAACGGGTGCTATTCTTTCTGATAAAAGGACTTTTTATGAGGATTATCTTTGTTCGGCTGAGGAATTGAATACTGCTTGTGCGAAACAGACTTCGACGACTTGTTATAAGGGTGATGTTTATTGGGTTGATTCTTGTGGGAATAGAGAGAATGTTTATTCGGGGGATAAGGCGAAGAGTTGGAATGCGGGGAAGGTTTTGGATGAGGATGGTGTTTGTGATGCGAATGATGGTTCGGCTGTTAATTGTGGGAATTGTGATTATTTGTTGGGTTCGAGGTGTGCTGAGTGGGATGGATATATTGGTGGTCCTAGTTTTGGGGATAATTATTGCCGGAGAACTGAGTGCAAGGATAGAAATGGGGATGCGAGGATAAATGGGGAAAGTTGGTGCGTTTATGATGGGGGTGTTGGGAATGGGCGTGATAGTGTTGGGTCGAGATATTTTAGGGAAGTTTGTATTGATGGGGAAGTTCATGTTGAGCCGTGTGCAGATTATAGGAATGAGGTTTGTTTGCAGGATTCGATAGAGACGAGTGCTGGGGAATTTCAAACGGCAGCGTGTCGGGTTAATCGTTGGCAGGATTGTGTTATTCAGACTGAGGAGGATGATTGTTTGAATGTTGATAGGAGGGATTGTATTTGGGTTCCAACTGTTACTGGAATGAATATTGGGGGTGGTGTTCAGAGTGGGGTGTATACTAATCCGAGTGGGGCTACTTCTTTTAATAATCCGACGGCGAGTGGTGGGTTTGGAACGGGGAGCGTTGTAGCTCCAATAACTGGAGATTCTATTTTTGGAGATGATGAAGAAGAGGAAATTGAGGAGACTGTTTCTAATAGGCCGGATGGGGTTTGTGTTCCTGCTTTCCCGCCGGGATTGAATTTTTGGAGTGGGTCGGCTGAAAAGAATTGTGGGATTGCGAATGCTAAGTGTATTGTTGTTTATGAGGAGGGATTGCTTGGTGGCAGGAAAGTTATTGAGGGAGAGGAGTGTTTGGATGAGAATGGAGATTGGGCGGAGAGGGCGAATAGGATTTGTGTTGCGCTTGGGGATTGTGGGGGTTATGTGAATTATAATGGGGAGTATACCGACGATGGATATAAGTGGGTTGAGGATGGGGCTGATAAGGAATTTTCGCCAAATGCTGTGAATATTATAACTGGTGGGGTTACAGCGAGGGTGATTGAGATGGTTGAAAGAGTTTTGGGGTAAAGTGTCTTACTGTAGAATGGTGACAAATCGAAAGGTTTAAATATTCTGGTTTGTATGATATTGTATGGGAAATGGAATAGGGCGGCGTGATTTTTTGAGGGGGCTTGTTGGCTTGGCGTCTGTTGGGGCTGTTGGTAGTTTGAGTGGTGGATGTGCTGATGCTATTATTGCTGGTGGTGCGTATCATTATGGTAAATACAAAGCCAGAGAGGAAATGAATAGAGAGGGAAGGGAAAATAATGATGAATATAAATTTGATGGAAAGATTGTAATACAAAGATGGAAAGATGATGGCAATAAACTTGCTGATCCTGAAGAACTACTTGGGGATATTGGTGATTCAGTAAATTTAAGTAATGTTAGTTTGCTTGTCTCTTTAAATTATTGTATTTCGCCGTC
>CAZLQO010000011.1:0-10759 GCA_964561955.1 Candidatus Woesearchaeota archaeon
AACGTCAAACCAAAAATAAAACTAAACCGCTTTTTCATTAAGCTACCAATAAACCATAATTTAAAAAACTACCCAAAAATTCCAATAAAAATCCCTTAACCAACCCTACCCCAAAACCCCAATAAACGCTCCCTCAATAATCCCAGCAATCAACAGCAACGGAAAAACGATAAAAACAAAAAATCTAAAAGCCTCAATAAAATTATATTTCAATTTTTTCTTAACATCTCCTCCAAACAAACTAATCCCAATCTTCAAACCTATCCCAATCGACAAAAGAATAGCAGGCAACTCAAAAATCCCATGCGGAGCCAACTGCCACAAAACAAAAAGCCCCTCTTGCATAACAGCCTCTCTCGCAACAAACCCAACAAGATATCCATTAACAACAGCAATCACAAAAGGGAAAACACCGACGACAACTCCAGAAATAATAGCAATAAAACTCGCCTTCAAATTATTCAAAAAAATATAAACAACCAATCCCAAAACACTTTTCCCCTCAAGCATTCCAATCATCTCAGCAATAAACCCAAAAATTTCATCCCTAAAAAAAACAGGATAAGCAAATCCAACTAAAAACATCAAACAAAAAATTCCCAATGCAAAAACCACATACCACTGACTCTCACACAAAAACGACCAACACTTTTTATATTGATTAACAAAAAAATTAACCACCACGATACCCCATAACATTAATTCCATCAATATAAATTTGGTCAGCATTTCCCAACCCAGTAACAGACGCCTGCCCAGTAAACATCAATTCAACATCAGAATCAATCATGCACCCAGCACCAACCAAATCAACTACAATCTCTGTCCAAACATCCTCACAAACATTAACGCCACCGACGACATCACACCCAGTACCATCCTCGGCCCAATGCACAATATTCGCCTCATCGCCACTCGCATAATCACAAAAAACATCCCAACCCTCGTCGACACCATCATAACTATTGGGATAAACCCAAAAAGAAAAATTAATCGAATCACAAACATTCCCGCCGCACGGAGCACTAAAATCAAAAGACTGATATAACACAGAAGTAGCAGTATCATCCTGAACTTCAATCGAATAAGTTCCAATGCCAGGGCAACTAACATTAGAACAATAATTTACAGTTGAACTATAAATACAATCAGCCCCACCACCAACCCAACCATCCCACGGAGAAACACCACCGCCCTCAAACCCAGTAAAATGAATACCATAAGACATCGCCCCAACAACACCCTCATTCGGCTTCTCAAACAAACTCCCAGAAACTTTCCCAGAATTAATCAAATCAGAAATATTAACACTAGAGATATCATCAACACTCAACTGACTCACAACACGACCCTCTTTCCCGTCTCCAAAAATCGGCGCAACACCAATAGAAAAAAGCTCATCAGTATACCCACTCAAATTAACATAATAAGTTCTCGCCACATTAATCTCAGGGGCCACCCAGACATAATGTTTAACAGACCTTTTTCCAAAATAATAAATTAAATCAAGCCCGACCAAATCATGCTCATCAGCTCCCCTCCCAACCTGAACCATCGACAACCGATTCACAGAATCCCAAGCAGTATACTCGCTAGACGGAACAATCTCCAAAGAAATATCAAAATCCACCTCACCAATATTAGTATCAAATAGCGGTCTAACCCCAGCCCAAAAAATAAAAACCCCAGCAATAGTAATCGCCACAGTCAAAACAACCGCAACGACCGCAGAAACACCTCTCTCATTCATAAAACCCACAGCCAACCAAACTATATAAAATTACCGCGCAAAATATTTACTAATCATCTGCGTCTTCTTCGGATACTTCCTCTTCAAATAAAACCCATACCCAACCCCAACAATCAATCCCCCAAGATGCGCAACATTCCCAATCGGCAACCCAAGTCCCAAAGATAAAACCCAAAGCACAACCATCAAAAACACCATAGCAATCCACATCGGCATCGGGATAATAAAGAAAACCAAAACAGGCAACCTTGGAGTCAAGACCGCAAGCAAACCACCCAAAGCAAATATCGCACCCGAGGCACCGACGGCATAAACATTCAAATCAACCCCCGTTATCGCCGCAATACCAACAAAAAACAAACCAGCAAAAAGACCACCCACAAAATACAACCCAATAAACCTTTTCTTCCCAATCAGCTTCTCAACAAACCCACCAATAAACATCAACGAAACCATATTCACAAACAAATGTCCCAACCCAGCATGCATAAACATACTCGTTACAAAAGTCCAAAGATATTTCCCAGCAAGAGCCATAGAAGGTTGCAAAGCAATATACGAAACAACAACATCTTCACCAATTGAATTCATCAAAACCAAAGCCAAAACAAACCCAACAACATTTATCCCAATCAAAATCCCAGTATAACTCGAAAAAAATCCCCGCCTCATCTCTTCCCTCTCAATCTCCTTTTCAACTTCACAGCAAGCCCAACCTTCTTCACCTTCCTAATAAATTTCTTCTTACCCTTCTTCCCCACCTTCTTACCCTTCTTCCCCACCTTCTTAATTTTCTTTTTAATAGATTTCTTTTTGACCTTAATTTTCTTCTTAACAATCTTTTTAATCTTCTTTTTAACGACTTTCTTTTTTGAAGCAACTTTTTTCCGAGCAATCGCCCTCGCCGCCATCATAATCGCCTTTTTGTCCTTCTTAATCTTTGTCTCCTTCTTTTCGTTCCTCGCTCTTTTCCGACGCTCTTTTCCCCTAATCCTCACAAGCTCATCACGAATCAATTTCAAATTCTTTTCAATCCGGGTAATATTAGTCTTAGACTCACGAATAGGTCCGCTATTATCAGACAACTCATAAACCTCTGCACATTCCTCACAACTAAAACCATGTTCCAAAGCCTTCTCCTCTCCAACCTCAATAACACAAGACTTACAAACATAAAATCTCTTTTCCTCACGATTCTTCAAAACCTTTTTCAAATCCTCAATTTTTCGAATCAACGAATTCTCCAACTTCTCCAAACACTTCTCAGTCTTCAGCGTCCAATAATAAATATACCAACCCTTCCTCTTATCCTTCTTCCTAATAAACGAAACCAACCCATCCGCCGACAACTTATACAAAATGTTCCGAACCTGATTAATAGTCAACTCCATTTTCCGAGCAATCAAAAACTCATTAACATCTTTTTTCCCAAACAAAATCTCAACTATTCTGCCAGTATCAACACCAGCCAATTCCTCGACGAGATCATGTAGAAGTTTAACCTGCATCTCTCATCAAAATTATTCTCTTTTAAATATGTTTCCAATGAGAATGTCGTCATTAAAAAATTACTATAAACCTATAAAAAAGAAATTACCCAAACCATCACATGGGATTGTTTAGTAAAAAAGAAGAAATTCCGGAAATACCGACGGCACCAGCGTTACCAGAACTTCCAAATTCAAAAAACAATGAAAAAAAAGAACTCCCAGAACTCCCCAGTTTTCCTTCAAATTCTAAAAATGAAAATCTTAATCAAGAGATGGTTAAATCTGCAGTAGTAGACAATAATTCTCCTGAGGGGAAAAGAGAGAAACTAAATATCGAAAATGATATTCAGTTTTCAGAAGAGCCAAAAGAGGGATTTATAATTCCTCCAAAGCCTTCTGAAAAAAGCAGTATCCCAGACTTCCCGCCACAATTATCAATAGCAGATACCACTAAAAAAACATTAGAAATAAACCAAATAGAAAAAAGCACAAAAGAAATTGAACCAATCTTCGTTCGAATCGACAGATTTCAATCAGCACAAAAAAACTTCGAACAAATAAAAAACAAAATCAAAGAAATAGAATCAATAATAGGAAAAATAAAAAATACAAAGTCCAAAGAAGAAGTTGAACTAAAAGGCTGGGCTGAAGACGTCGAAAAAATCAAATCAAGATTATCAGAAATCGACTCAGACATTTTCAATCAAATCTAAAATGGCCTCAAAAGAAGAACTCTTCATCTCAATCTCACCAAATGAATATCGACAAAACAAATCAAACATTCTAATGAGTCAAGCCGACCTACTCCAATCGCTAAAAAAACTAAACAATCTCAGAGTCCTCGCACGACAAAAACACGACTTCAAAAAAAGATTAAACAAACTCACGTCATCAATAATATCTGAAATAGATTCAATCCAAGACAAACTCCCAACACCAAGAATCCCAAAAACAATTCAAAAACAAGAAACACAAGAAATCAAATCAAAACAATCATTCTCAAAACGCGACGACATCAAAGAAGAACTCAAACTAATCCAAGAAAAATTAAGAAAACTAAATTCCTTATAAAAAATCCGCCCCAATCAGTCCAATCCGCCCAAATCTCCCCACCTTTTTTCAATTTTACAAGTTACACAACACACAAAACCAAAACCCCTAAAAACTCCAATTCTCTAACAATACAATGAACAGAAAACAACTAATAAAAAAATACACAGAATACTTCAAATCCAAAGACCACAAAGAAATCCCAAACGCATCCCTAATCCCAGAGAACGACCCAACAGTCCTCTTTACAACCGCAGGAATGCACCCGATAGTCCCATTCCTTCTCGGAGAAAAACATCCCCAAGGGAAAAGATTAGTCAATGTTCAACGTTGCATTCGGACAGGAGATATCAATGAAGTCGGCGACACATACCATCACACCTTCTTCGAAATGCTCGGGAACTGGTCGCTAGGTGATTACGAAAAAGAAGAAGCAATAAAACTAACCTACGAATTCCAAACAAAAATTCTAAACATCCCAATAGAAAAATTAGCAATCACTTGTTTCAAGGGCGACAGCCGAGCACCAAAAGACACCGAATCAGAAAAAGTCTGGCAATCACTAAGATTTACAAAAGAAAAAATCGCCTTTCTCGGAGAAGACAACTGGTGGGAAACCCCAGGCCCAGGACCTTGCGGCCCCTGTACAGAACAATTCTATTGGAAACCAAACGACAAACCAATCCCAAAAAAATTTAACCCCGAAGACAACAACTGGGTAGAAATCGGCAACGATGTATTAATGCAATATAAAAAAGACAAAAAAGGAAATTACACCGAAGCCACACAAAAAAACATCGACTTCGGCGGCGGCGTCGAACGAACAATCGCAATCTTAAACAGACTCGAAGATAACTATCTCGCAGATATGTGGTTCCCAATAATAAAAAAAATAGAATCAATATCCAAAGTAAAATACGAATCAAATAACACAGAAAACAAACACGCAATGCGAATCATAGCAGACCACATAAAAGCCGCATGCTTCATAATCGCAGACGGAATAGTTCCAGGAAATTCCGAACAAGGATATGTATTAAGAAGACTAATCAGACGAGCAATCAAATACGGAAAATATGATCCAGATTCAGATTTAAATTTAGAAAATTTCATTTGCCAAGTAGCAGAACCAGTTTTCGAAATTTACGACGATTACAAAATTCTAAAAAACAACAAAGAAAAAATATTAAAGGAATTAAAAAAAGAAGAAGATAGATTTAACCAAACAATCCAACAAGGAGAAAAAATATTAAGAAAATTATTCGGATTAGATGGCTCAGAAAAATCCTCGACGATAAACGGCAAAGCAGCATTCTTGTTATACCAAAGTTATGGTTACCCTATTGAACTAACACAAGAATTTGCAAAAATGAACGACCTTAAAGTAAACGAATCTGATTTCCAAAAACAACTAATTAAACACCAAGAACTCTCAAGAACAGCGTCGGCAGGAAAATTCAAATCAGGCTTAGCAGACAACTCAGAACAAACGACAAAACTCCACACCGCATGCCACCTTCTAAACCAAGCCCTAAGAGAAGTCCTCAACGACAAAAACATTTTCCAACGAGGCTCAAATATAACACCAGAAAGATTAAGATTCGATTTCAACTTCGATCGGAAACTAACCGACGACGAATTAAAACAAATAGAAAATTTAGTAAACAAAAAAATCCAAGAAGCAATTCCAGTAAAACTTGAAGAACTCTCAACAAAAGAAGCAAAACAGCAAGGAGCCCAAGGAGTCTTCGACGAAAAATACGGCGACAAAGTAAAAGTCTACTCAATCGGAAACTTTTCAAAAGAAATCTGCGCCGGCCCACACGTCGACAACACATCCAAACTCGGCACATTCAAAATCACAAAAGAAACATCCTCATCAGCAGGAGTCAGAAGAATCAAAGCAGTATTAGAATAAGTAACTACTAAATAATAGCAAAGTTTATAAACAACAAATTTTAATTTTTATTATGAATAACTTCGGATTTAAACCAAATCAAAAAAATCCACACGAAACAATATATCATGACTATATTGAAAAACCCGTTAGAGTAGATGTAGCTGGAGGAATAGGCGGAACTGGAATTATGAAAACTTGCAATCCGCACAATAATGGACATTTAATTTATTTATCTCCTTTTGTTTTCCACGCAAACGATAATCCAAGAATAATCTTCGATAAAGAAGTCCTAATAAATACAAATGGAAATCCTGTGTCAATCTATCCTCTTGGAAAAAGTTTAGAAAAATTTGTAGAAGAAACAAAAGAACATATAGCAAAAATGACAAATAAAGATAATAAATAATAAAATAACTACAATCCAACACCTACTTCCTCTTCCCAACCCGCCCCTTAATAGCCCCCAACTTCGCCAAAATCAACTCAATGTTTTTCTCCGCTTTCCGATTAACCCGATAATCATATTCCGCCTTTATCCTATCCTTCTGCGACTGCCTATTCTGACTCATCAAAATCACCGGAGCCTGAATCGCCGCCAAACAAGACAAACACAAATTCAAAAGAATAAACGGATAAGGGTCAATCAAATCCCCCCTAAGATATCCCAAAACAAAAATTCCATTCGTCGCCATCCAAATCCCAAGAAAAACAAAAAACAAAATTATAAACGTCCAACTCCCAGCCCACTTCGCCAAGCTATCAGCCGCCTTCTGCCCAAACGACCGATTCCCACGAATAACCTCGTTAACCAACTCAACCATCTTATCACCCTTTTCTTTCAACATAAAACACAAACACAAAACTACTTTATATATTTAGCGACTACTCAACATAAACAGCAACTTTCCCAGGCTTCGCCCTCTTCGCCTTCCCCTCTGGGTCATACTTCCCAAAATCATTAACCGCAAAAACCTTCACATCCTTCCCAATCTCCTTAGAAATTTTACCGACGTCAACATCCCCAATCTCAAACGGCATAACATAAACATAAACATTCT
The DNA here is from genome assembly GCA_964561955.1 of Candidatus Woesearchaeota archaeon. GTDB lineage: Archaea > Nanobdellota > Nanobdellia > Pacearchaeales > GW2011-AR1 > JAGVXH01. The sequence goes on from CAZLQO010000011.1 coordinate 7,249, forward strand.
TCTTATTCGGAAACTTATCAACAATCTTCCGAATATCCTCAACAATCTTCCCATTCAAATCAGAAACACTTTTTTCCTTCCAAGTCTTCGAATTATCAGCCTTCGGCCAAGAACTCGTAGAAATAAAGTCATTTTTCCTGTCGCCCGTCGCCCGTCGCCTGTCACCTCGAAGAGATTCCCAAATCTCCTCGCAGACATGCGGACAAAACGGCGCCAACAACTTCAAAGCCTTAATCCTCGTATCCTTAGAAACCCCATCCTCCTTATCCATCAAATCAAACAATTCCCTCAACCTAATAGTAACCGCCCGATAATCAAAACTCTCAATCATCTCACCAACATCACGAATCGTCTCATTCAACTTCGACAAAACCTCAGCAGAATCAACAAAATCATCCCCCATATCCTTAACCTCACACCTCTCATAAAACCCAATAACCTTTTTCACAAACCTCAAGCTCCCCAAAATCCCCTTCTCCGACCAATCAATATCCTTATCAGGCGAAGCAATCCCAGACAAAAAGAACCGAGCCGTATCAATCCCATACTTATCCGAAACCTCCTCCGGCAAAACCCCATTCCCCTTCGACTTCGACATCTTCTCCCCATCCGCTCCATGCAACATCCCCTGATGAAACAACCTCAAAGCCGGCTCATCAAAATCAATCAAACCAAGGTCCCTCAAAAACTTCACATAAAACCTAGAATAAATCAAATGCATACAAGCATGCTCAGCCCCGCCAATATAACTATCAACCGGACACCAATACTTCACCTTATCAACATCAAAAATATTCTTCGTATTCTTAGAATCACAATACCTCAAAAAATACCAAGACGAATTCACAAAAGTATCCATCGTATCAGATTCCCTCCGACCCTTCCCACCGCACTTCGGACATTTAACATTCAACCACTTTTCATTCGTCTCAAGAGGATTCCCCTTCCCAAACTTAATATCCTTCGGCAACACAACCGGCAAATCCTTTTCCGCCACAGCAACAACCCCACACTTCTCACAATGCACAACCGGAATAGGAGTTCCCCAATATCTCTGACGACTAATCCCCCAATCCCTCAACTTAAAATTCACAACCTTCCTCCCAACCTTCTTCTTCGCTAACCAAGAAGTAATCTTCACCTTTGCCTCAACACTATCAACCCCATCAAACTCCCCAGAATTAACTATCTTACCACTTCCAACAAAAGCTCCTGTCCCCTGTCGTCTGTCACCTGTCACCTCGGCCCGAACAACTTCCTTGATCGGGATGTCGTATTTCTTCGCAAACTCAAAATCACGTTGATCGTGCGCAGGAACAGCCATCACCATCCCAGCCCCATAATCCGCAACAACAAAATTCCCAACCCAAACAGGAATCTTCTCCCCATTCGCCGGATTAACAGCATACGACCCAGTAAAAACTCCTTCCTTTTCCAAATCAGAAAAATCCTTCTCACTAACCGACTTCAACTTCTTCAAAAATCCATCAACCTCCCCCCTCTGCTCCGAAGTAACCAACGAATCCAACTTAGCATGCTGCGCCGCCACAACCATAAACGTAACCCCAAAAATAGTATCCGGCCGCGTCGTAAAAATCTTCCAAACATTCCCATGTCCGCGCAAGTCCGTGCCGTCCGTGGTTAAAATCTCATCAAAAAGTTCTAGGAATTCAGTCACCCCATCCCCCTTGCAAAAATGTCCCCTATTTTTCAATTCAATCAATTTTCCATCAAGGGCCTGTTTATAGGTTTTTGCACTTTTCTTTCTATAATCAGGCTCGTTGTTTGAAATGAAGATAATGATATCTTTAACATGATTTTTCACATTCCTATCAATGTCAAATGTATATAATTCATGTATTCTTTTATTGCTATCAACCATTGTTTTACCAGCCGCAATTAAAATTAACTTTCTAATTTTTTTTCTGGTCTCTCCTAACCATCTAACAATAAATGCCCCTCCCGCAGAATGTCCAACTAAAACAGAATTTTCATCAATCTTTATTTTTTCAAATTCTTTTTTCCATTCTTTATACTTTGGTCTCCAAGGAGTCGGCATTAAAGGAGTTTCATAATTAATACCCTTTTTGATTAATTGTTTTTCCAACCACGGAATCCAGTGTTTGTTATTTTCAGGAATATAATCCTTATCCTTCCTCTTATCCCTCGACGGCGACCCATGCACAATAACAACATTAGAAATCCCCCTCCCTAGTTCATGTTCATCCGTGAAATTTGTGGCTAAACTTTCCTTTTCACCAACAACAAAATCAATCTCAGTCCCATGCGACTTCCCAATCCAATTCCTCTGCATAGCCTTCGTCCGCTCTGGCCAATCCATCTTACCCAACCCCTCATACAACTCATCAGCATACTCAGTCGTCTTCAAAAACCACTGCTTCAAATGCCGAACCTCAACCTCAACATCCCCATGCCTCCAACACTTCCCATCATGAACCTGCTCATTCGCCAAAACCGTATTACACTTCTTGCACCAATTCACAGCCGAAACTTTCTGATAAGCAAGTCCCTTCTCCAACATCTTCAAAAAAATCCATTGGTCCCACCTGTAATAACTAGAATCAGAAGTATTAACAGTCCTCGACCAATCATAACTTAACCCCAAAGCCTTAAACTGCTTAGTAAAATTCGCAATAGACTTTTTAGTATAATCCATTGGATGCTCCCCAGCCTTAATCGCCGCATTCTCCGCCGGCAACCCCAATGAATCAAGTCCCATCGGATGCAAAACATTAAACCCCTGCATTATCTTAAACCGAGCCAAGATATCCCCAATCGTATAATTCCAAGCATGCCCCATATGCAACCCTGCCCCAGACGGATACGGAAACATCTCCAAAACATAAAACTTTTTTTTCTTCGACTTTTCATCAACCTCAAAAACCCGCCCCTCTTTCCACTTTCTTTGCCACTTCTTCTCAATCCCAGCAAAATCAAATTCTACCATAAAACCTCCTATCGCGAACCAAGAACGCAAAAATCCCGTTGCCAGTTATCCGTTGCCCGTCACCTCGCGAAGCGCGCCACTTCTTCTCAATCCCAGCAAAATCAATATCCATACAAAAACAAACTTTCCAACTTATTTAAATCTTTCAGCCAAAAAACTTATATACACACTTACCCTATAAAATCATGCCAAAACCAAAACAAATAGGTGTCGTTTCAAACTACTTCGCAAACATAAAAGTCGCAGCAATCAAATTAACTTCTCCATTAAAAATCGGCGACAGAATTCACATCATAGGTGGCGAAGAAACAGACTTCAAACAAAAAATCAGAAGCATACAACTCGAACACAAAAAGGTAACAAAAGCAAAAAAGGGCGACGAAATCGGAACCAAGCTCAACAAAAAAGCAAGAAAAGGTTACAAGGTTTTCAAGGCATAATCTGTGAAACATTTTTAAACCATTCTCATTAATTAATAACAAGCTCCTGTAGTCTAGTGGCCAAGGATGCCACCCTCTCAAAGAGGTGGGAAGTCCTCGTCGA
>CAZLQO010000012.1:0-10707 GCA_964561955.1 Candidatus Woesearchaeota archaeon
TTTTACCAGCCCATGGGGCCGAGGTTGGATTCTGTTGATTTGTTGATGTCGAGTTTTTTTTCGAGGAGTTCGATGCGTTGTTCGAGTTTGTAGATTTTGTTGTCGAGGTCGATAATTTTGTTTGAGTCGTTGGATGTTTGTTGTTGGGAGTTGGTTGTGTCCATAAATCCAAAGAGTTCTGAGTTTGTTGTTGGTTGTTGGCGACTTGTTGTTGATTTGCCGTTTGTTCCGAATTCTATGAACCCATCTCGGTTTGTTGGGACTACGATGTCTTTTTTTGGGATTCGGACTACGCCTCGTTTTTGGAGTTCGCGGACGTCTATCATTCTTTTTTTCTTTTTGAAGAGCATGTATAGGGTAAGGGGATTGGGTATATAAAATTTGGGAATGTGGGGAATGTTTAAATATTGGGGATTCTGTTAAGATATATGGTGAAGGATTTGAGGTGGGCGATTGGAGAGGTGATGTGTAAGTCGAAGAAGAAAGGGGATTTGGTGGCGATGGATATGTGGGATTTTGATAAGGGTGAGTCTAGGCCGATTTCGTCGTATAAGTTGTCGTTTGATTCGCAGCAGGCGCAGTTGGAGCCGATTTATTATTGGTTATTGGATTTTGTCCAGGAGCGGGGGTGGAATATGGACAAGGTTGTTGATAATTTTATGGCGTCGCCGGGGTCGGGGCAATTTTCGGATATGAATATGAGGGCGACGAAGATGCAGGAAGAGGGGATGAAGATTCTTGGGGGTTTGAATCAGGTTGTGAAGTCGGTTTTGAATTTGATTTATGATTTGAAGGAGTTTGAGTTGAGGTTGGCGCATTATGATGATGCGAATAGCGAGGATGCCAAGAAAAAGGAAGAGGGGATGTTGGCGTTGAAGCAGATTTGGTTGGACAATGTTGATTTGAAAAGAGGGAGGGGTTCGATTCATCAGATGTCGGCTGAGTTGGGGTTCACGACGCTGAGAGAGGCATTTATGATGGCGAATTCGGTTGATGATTTGAAGAAGATGAATAGTGATGAGGAGGGCGGTTTGATTAATGACCAGGTGATGAGAATTTTGATTCCGAGGATTAGTGAGTTTTTGAAGTGGGTGAAGTATTCGGAGTCGGAGTTGAGGAAGCGGTTTAGTATCGAGAAGAATTATTTGAAGTCGCAGGTTGAAACGATTAAGTTGTATTCGGCGTGGATGAAACCGTATTTGGTTGCGGCTGAGAAGTTGAGGCAGAAGGGGTTTGATACTAGTGCGGCTTTGGTTAATGCGTTTTCGACGTCGATGTTTGAGTTGCAGTTGTTTGGGTCGCAGAGCGTGAAGGTTGAGGATGTTTATAATGGGAAGTATAATGCGAAGCGGGGTTATAATCGGGTGATGATTATTGGGCTGACTTATCGGGGACACGTTTCGCAGAGGGTGACGCAGAAAGGGGATTATGGGTTTGCGATGGGGGGGAAGATTGATATGACTTTTGATGCTTATGCTTTGAATGACGAGGAGGTTGCGGCGGCGAAGAAGTTGCTTGAGGATGATGATGTTGCGAAGAGTCTTGAGTTTTCGGGGGATATTGCTGGGGATGCGTTGAAAACATTGAAAGATGATTTGGATTATTTTTTGATGAGTAAGGAGGAGAAGGACGCCGCTGATGCGGCGTCGCAAGGTCGCAGGTCGCAGGTCGCAGGTCGGGAGGTTGAAGATATTAATCCGTTTGCGGCGTTGTTTGGATTTGGGAAGAAGAATAAGGAGGAAGTTAAGAAAGTGGAAGAAAAGGTTGTTGTGGTTAAGGATATTAAGAAAGATAATTTTGTAGAGAAAATGATGAGGGCGAAGGCGGCCGAGACGGCGGCGGATTGGCTGTATTTGGTTTATGATATTTACAAGAAGTCGCACGGGATGGCGTCGGCGGAGGCGCCTGGTTTTGATAAATTTAATGAGGAGAGGATTGAGGATTTGAGCGAGGGTGGGAAGGTTTGGGGAGTTTAGAGACGCCTTCGGCTAGAGATACGCCTTCGGATAGAGAGACGAAAAATCTTTTGGATTTTTCTAGAGATTGACTTGGTGAGGGTTGTTTCGGAGGATTTAAGTAGAATATTTATGTAGTTTTTTTATGTGGGATTATAAGAAGATGAAGGTGTGGCAGAGGGCTGATGTTTTGAGTAAGGAGATTTGTCGTTTGACGTTGGGGTTTCCTAAGTTTGAGATGTATGTTCTTGGGGACCAAATGAGGAGGAGTTCTGGGAGTGTGTCTGATAATATTAGCGAGGGGAGTTGTAAGGGGACGAATAAGGATTTTATTAATTATTTGAATCATTCGAAGGGGAGCGCTAGTGAGTTGGAGGTTCAGATTGGGAGGGCCTGTGATGCTGGGTATATTAGTGAGGAGGATAGGGATAAATATTTGAAGGAATTGGAGGAGATTATTAAGATGGTTTGTGGGGTTATTCGATATTTGAGGAAGGGGAAATGAATTTGGTTGTTATTGTGTAGTAGTTATCAATAGAAAAGTTTTTAAATGGTTGTTCGTGTGTTTATTTATGGAAGGAAGGGATAAAATAATTAAACCTGAAATGAAACTTTATACAGCTGTAGCTCCTTCTATAGTTAAAAGGTTTGCGACTGAAGTTGGTTTGAATGAATTAGTTAAAGAGGGATCGAAGGGTGTTTATATTTATGGTGGTCCAACAGGTAGTCCTGGCGTGATTGTGGAAAATTCTCGAGGTGGGCATAATATTTATGGTTTACATAGTATGCATAGAGAAGGGCTGACTGTTTGTATGGGTGATGTCTTTGGTTCTACTGATAATTTATTGTACGGGGAGGGGATATCTAGTCCAGAAGAATTGCTTCGTCATCTTGGGCGTGGTAAGTATATCGATAAGATAGTTAGTGGGTGTGTAATTTCGATGGGTGCTTTTCGTATGGATGGAAGGAAGGATGATTGGGGAATTTTTGTGCATCCGGACCATGACTTGAAAGATAGGTACCCAGAAAAGTTTGATGATTCTTTGGTTAATAGTTTGAATAAAACCGTTTCAGATTATATTAAGGATTATGGATTGAGTGATAAGGTTAAGTCTTTTGTGTGTCCCGGGACTTTGAAGTTGGGTGGGTCTGAATTTCATTTGGCTTTTTATGAGCATCTTAAATAATTAGGTTTTTATAGTTTGGATTTGGACGATTAGTAAAGTAAATAAAGTTTGTTTCTTTTTGATTATTATGGCGAAAGACGAAGAGGAAGTTGTTGAGATAGAAGATGAAGATTTGAGTGATGAAGAGGTAGGTGATGAGGAAGAGGGAGAGGAAGATGATGTAGGGATTTTTGATGAGGATTTGATTTTAGAGGAGACCATTTCTGATGAGAATTTGCTTTTTGGGGAGGAGGCTAGTGATTTTTTTATTGGGGATACGATTTTGTCTACGGGGAATGGTGAGGTGAGTTGGAGCAAGGAGGATTTGGAGGAAGTGATTAGGAATGAGAGAATTGAGAAGAATTGGCAAGATAGCGAGGAGTTTGTCGGTGGGGATTTTTATGATGCGGTTAGTGGGAATTTTTATGGGGCTTCTAATAATAGAGATGGGTCTTATGAAATTGAGCGCGGTGATGATTTGTATAAGGGTAGAGGCGAGGGAGATTTGTATAATACTGGGGAGGTTTATTCTGGGAAGAAGAATGCCGATGGTGTTTATGAGGCTGCGAAGGGGATGAAAAGTTATGATGAGATTGCGGATAATCGTCATAAGGGGTATTCTGCTTTGGAGAGTATGGGATTTGAGGATAAGGGGAAGCAAGAAAAAAGGGAGAGGCGTGATTTTGGGAAGTATGATGCGAGGAAGGCGGCGTAGTTGCTTTACAACAGGTTTCAGGTTTCAGAATTCAGGTTTCAGGGGCTGGGCGGTGGGTTTATAAATTTTGTAATGTTTTGTTATTGAGGTGATATAATATGGCTGAGAGTTATGAGAGTTTTTATGGTGGTGGGGTGAGTTCGCTTAGTCCGGAGTATGGGAATTTTGTTGGGTATCGGATGAGTGCGGCGAATTTGGGATTTCCGGGGTCGCCCCAGACTGCGAACCAGTTGGGGGAGACGGTTACTGCGTTGAAGCAGGGGGTGAAGGCGTTTGAGGTTTCTTTATTGGTGCCGGATACTACTGAGGTTATTCCGAAGCAGCATTTTGAGGAGATGAGGGCGTTGATGAAGTTGTCTGGGGTTAAGCCGTCGGTGCATGGACCCGTTATTGATGCTTCTGGGTTTACGGACAAGGGATGGGGTGGTGACGAGGGTCGGATTGATAATGAGAGGCGGATGTTTGATGCGATTGAGAAGGCACATGTTTTGGATCCGAAGGGGAATATTCCGATTGTGTTTCATTCGTCGAATGGGGCGCCTGGTTCTGAGTGGAAGCAGGGGAATAAGGAGTGGGGAGAGGGTGAGTTTGTTATGGAGAAGGGGGTTGCGATTAATAAGGAGACGGGGCAGATGGTTAATATTAAGAGGGAGTATAAATTTAGGCCTGGGCATCCTGATTTGCTGGAAGAGGGTCAGTATTATAAGGACGGAGAGATTCATAAGGGAGGTCCTCCTGGATTGTTGTTTGATGCGGAGAGTAGTGTTGGTGCTGTGAATTTGGGAGAGTGGGAGAATAAGTTGACAGAGGTTGCACAGATGAGTAAGCATGCGGAGGAGATAATGGGAGATGCTCGTCTTAATTTACCGGAGTATGAAGATGCGGTGATTGACGAGAAGAATAGGTTTATCGATATTAAGACGGGAGAGATATTACATGGTTTTGATGAGGAGACGAAGCAGAAAGAGTCTTATGATAAGATGAGGAGGGCTGGGCTGTTTCTTGATAATGCTGAGTTGTCGTTTAAGGAGGCGTTTCATAATGCATATAAGTATGGGTCGCCCGAGCAGAAAAAAAAGTTGAAGAAATTATCTGAGGATTATACTAAAAGAATGGGGATGGCTGGTGAGGTTTTACATGATAAGGGAGGAGGGAAATTAATTAATGTTTGGGGACCGGTTAAGAGGCAGAGGTTGTTGGACGAGTATGTTGGCGAGTTGAGAGATATGACTGATGGTAGCAAGGGGAAGGATTTTAGAACGCCGGAGATTTATCAGGAGTCTACGAAGTTTGCGATGGACAAGGCGTCGGAGACTTTTGGGAATTTGGCGATGAAGTCTTATAAAGAGTTTGGGGAGAGTGCGCCGGTGATTGCGATTGAGAATATGTTTCAGGGGCATGCTTTTTCGCGGGCTGAGGATTTGAAGCCTTTGGTTGAGAATTCGAGGAAGAAGTTTGTTGAGCAGTTGATTGAGAAAGAGGGGATGAGTAAGAGGGCGGCTGAGGAGGTTGCGAAGAAGCATTTGGGTGTGACTTGGGATGTCGGGCATTTGAATATTTTGAAAAAGAAGGGTTTTACTGACGAGGATATTTTGAAGCAGACGAAGTTGATTTCTGAAGATAAGTCGATGGTGAAGCATGTGCATTTGACTGATAATTTTGGGTTTGCTGATTCGCATTTGGCGCCGGGGATGGGGAATGTTCCGATTAAAGGGATTTTGGAGGAGTTGGAAAAGACTGGGCGGTTGGGAGAGATGAGGAAGATTGTCGAGGCTGGGGCGTTTGTTCAGCATTTTAAGAAGTCGCCGCATCCGTGGTCAATGAGTGCTTTGGGTTCGCCGATTTATGGGATGAAGAACGCGCCGTATTGGAATCAGGTTATGGATGTTCAGGGTTCTTATTTTGGTGGGTATGGGACTGTTAATCCGAATATTCATCATAGTTATTTTGGGGCTGGGTTTACGACGATGCCGGTTGAGTTGGGTGGGCAGATGCCGGGCGGAACGTCGAGATTTGGTGGGACGCCGATGGCGTGAGAACGCTTTGCGTTCTCAGGTGTCAGATTTCAGATTTCAGAATTCAGGTTTCAGGGGTTTGGCGGTGGGAGGTTGCTTCGCAATAGGTGTCAGGTTTCAGAATTCAGAATTCAGGTTTCAGGGGTTTGGCGGTGGGAGGTTGCTTCGCAATAGGTGTCAGGTTTCAGAATTCAGAATTCAGGTTTCAGGGGTTTGGCGGTGGGTTTTTAAGTTTTGAGATGTTTTGTTTTTAATGGTGAGAGAATTTAGAACGCTTGATGTTTGGAAGAGGTTTGTTAAAATTGCCAAGAGAGTTTATAAAATTATTGACAAGTTTCCTTCGATGGAGAATTATGCATTGGCTTCGCAGTTGAGGCGAGCGGTTGTTAGTATTTCTTCTAATATTGCCGAGGGTTGTGGGAGGAGGACGGAAAAAGATGTTATTCAATTTTTGTATATTGCTTTGGGAAGTGTGAATGAGGTTGAAAGTCAGTTGTATGTGGCGAAGGAGTTTGGATATTTGGGTGATGATGTTTTAGATGAATTGACTAATGAGTTGCGAGAGATTGCCAAGATGTTGATGGGATTTGTTGGTTATATTGAGGGTGATAAATAGTCATGTTTATAAAATATGGTTGCTATGTGTTTTTGAGATGGTGAAAAAGAAAGCTTCTAAGAAGGGCGTGAAGGAAAAAGGTGTGGAGTTTTCGACTTTGAAGATTGTTGGGGAGCGGGAGATTGCGGCGGATTTTGCGATGAAGATTTATGGGAAGTTTGACCAGATGATTAAGTCTGTTGTTTTGTTTGGGTCGTCGGCTAAGAAAGTTTCGACGCCGGATTCTGATATTGATATTATTGTGATTATTGATGATGTTTCGGTTAAGTGGGACGAGGAGTTGGTTGCTTGGTATCGGGAGGAATTGGGAAAGTTGATTAAGGCGAATCCGTATTCGAAGGCGTTGCATATTAATAGTGTGAAGTTGTCGACGTGGTGGGAAGATATTTTGAGGGGAGACCCGGTTGTGATTAATGTTTTGAGGTATGGTGATGCGTTGATTGATTTTGGTGGGTTTTTTAATCCGTTGAGGTTGTTGTTGAAGGAGGGGAAGATTCGGTCGACGCCGGAGTCGATTTATACTTTGTTGCAGAGGGCGCCTGGGCATTTGACTCGGGCGAAGCAGTCGATGTTGGCGGTTGTTGATGGTTTGTATTGGACGATGGTTGATGCGGCGCATGCGGCTTTGATTGCGGCCGATGTTATGCCTTCGTCACCTGAGGATATTCCTAATGTTTTGAGGGAGACTTTTGTGAAGACGAAGAGGTTGAATAAGAAGTTTGTTGATTATTATGATGAGGTGCATTTGGTTGCGAAGGATATTGTGCATGGGAATTTGACTTTTATTAAGGGGAAGAATTTGGATGATTGGTTTGAGAAGGCGGATTTGTTTTTGGGAGAGATGGCTGCTCTCGTCGATAGTTTAATCGACGAGAGGGGTAGTGGGAAGTAGGTTTTGGGTCGCTTCGCTTGTGGGTTGCGGAATATGTTGTGGTGAGAAATAAAAAATTATTGTTGGAAGTGTGTTGGGTCCTGTTCTTTTGCGTATTGGAATCCCGCGTCAGTTTGGTATATTTTCTTTTGATCTGTTGGTAGTGCGTTTACTTGGGTTGCATCATATCTTGCTGTGCCTGCTTTGTTAAATTTTCCGTTTGCTGCAAATATGTTGTTTGCTATGAGTTCTCTGTGCCTGATTCTTGTTAGTGCATTGTCTGCACCTTTTAACACTGCTTCTCTTGGTGCCATTGCAACAATACTAGCTAAGATGGATTTTCCTGGGTGTAATGCGACGAATGCCGCTTCTTCACCGTTTCCTCTTGTTCTTGCTTGTTTGAGTGCTTTGTATTGTTGGCTTCCTATGAAGTTATCTGCGACGCCAACTGCATATGGTTCTGAAACGTTTTTATATACGCCTTCCATGTCGGCTGCTACTTCTCTTACTATGTTTGCAGTGTGTTGGTTTGCTAAAGGTGAAGCTATTTCTCTTAGTAATGTAGGGGCTGCGTTCATTGTTACTCTCATATCTGAGGCTGCGTTATCACCTTCTCTTGGTTGGTGGTAATAAGTTGACCAGTAAGAAATACCTGCGGTTGGATTTGGCATAGCTACCGCGTTCTTGTTGATTTGGGCTGCTATTCCTTCATCTTTAATTACTCTTAATTTTGCCATATTTTGTTTATGTGAAAAGAGTTTATAAATGTTTCTATTGTGTTGTGTCTTAAGCGTGGTAACAGATTAGTTGAATATGTCTTCTTTTTTGTGGGCGTCGTCGGATTCTACTATTTCGATGTCGCTTTCGGGTTTCGGGATTTCGGGGTTGTTGTATTTTTCTTTTAGTTGTTCGACTTCTTCTTGTATGCCTTTTGGGGCTTCTTGTAGTTTTGTTTCTCTTTCTTGGATTTCTTCTTTTATGGATTCTTTGTTGTCGATTGGTTCGATAAAGGTTTTGTTTTTATGGGGGTTTGGTGTTTGGGGTATGGGGGTATGGGAATTTTGGGGAGGGGAATTTGTCGAAGCTTCGCTTTGTGTATTTATGGGTGGCTTCGCTGCCTTTGGCTCGGTTTCTAGTTTGTGGACTAGTTCTGAGATTGATTTTGCAGCGTCGGCGTTTACTGAGATTGAGTCGATGCCTTGTTTGATGAGGAATTCTACCATTTCTGGTTTTGAGCCAGCTTGTCCGCAGATTGAGGTTTCGATTTTGTGTTTTTTGCATTCGCGGATTACTCTTGAGATTTGTTTTAGGACTGCCCAGTTCATTTCGTCGTAGATGTTTTGGACTTCTTCGTTGCCTCGATCGATTGCGAGAGTGTATTGTGTGAGGTCGTTTGTGCCGAATGAGATGAAGTCGATTTTTTGTTCGCAGATGTCCTTGATTAAGATTGTTGCGGCTGGGGTTTCAATCATGACTCCGAATGCGACGTTGTCTATTTGTAATTCGTTGAATATTGCTTTTGCTTTTTTGACTTCGTCGACGGAGATTATTTGCGGGAACATTACTCCGAATTTGTGGCCTTTATCTGCGAGTTCTTTGATTGCTAGGAGTTCGGCTTTTAGGATTTTTGGGTGTTTGAGTGAGAATCTTATTCCGTGGTCGCCGAGCATTGGGTTTGCTTCTGTTTCTTTTGGCGCGCCTTTGAGGTTTGCGTATTCATCGCTTCGGATGTCTGAGCTTCGGACCCAGATTGGTTTGCCTATGAATTTGTCTGCTATTTCTTTTAGTCCTTTTGTGAGCATTGCTTGATATTCGTCGAGTTTGTTTTCTTTTTCATAGGCGATTGGATGTTTGCCTGCTGTTGCGATTAGTCCTTCGAGTCTGATTAGTCCGATTCCGTCTGCTTGTGTTTTTGCGGCTCGTTCTGCGAATTGTGGTAGGTCAACCATGACTTTGATTTTTGTTTTTGTTTCGACGACGGGTAGGATTTCGACTGCTTTGTTTTGGGCTTTTCCTGCGAAGACTTTTCCGTGGAATCCGTCGATTGTGATTTCGTCGCCGTCTTTTAGGATGTTTAGTGCGTCTTGTGCGCCGACGATTGCCGGGATTCCCATTTCTCGTGAGACGATTGCGGCGTGTGCTGTTACTCCTCCTTCGGTTGTTAGGATTGCTGCGGCTTTTTGCATTGAGACGACCATGTCCGGGTTTGTCATTGTGGTTACAAGGATGTCACCTTGTTTGATTTTGTCGAGATCATCCATTGAATTGATTATTTTTACTATCCCTGACGCGATTCCTGGTGATGCTGCCATTCCTTGTGTTAATAGTTGTCCGTCGATTTCTACTGTTTCTTTGTCCGATTGTTTTATGGTTGTAATTGGTCGGGTTTGGAGGATATAGATGTTTTCGTTTTCGATTGCGAATTCGATGTCTTGTGGTTTTTTGTAATGGTCTTCGAGTTTGATTGCGAATTCGGCGAGTTGTTTTATTTCGTAGGTTTTTAGGACTCGTTGTTTTGATTTTTCTGGTGTTAGTTGGATTGTTTTTGTGAGTCCTCCGGAAGTTCTGATTATTGCTATTTTTTTGTCTGAGATTTTTTCTTCGGTTATTTCAAAGGTTCGTGAAGTTGTGTATTGGTCTGGTTTGATTTTTCCGGAGACGATTCCCTCGCCTTGTCCGAAGACGGCTTCGATTAGGATTTCTTCGTCGTTTTTGACTGGGTGTCGCGAGAACATGACGCCGGATTTGTCTGAATTAATCATTTTTTGGACTACCGCTGCGATGCCGACGAGTCCTTCGAATTGTTTTTTCTTTCGGTAGAAGATTGCTCTGGCTGTGAAAATTGAGGCGAAGCATTCTTTTACTTTTTGGATTAGTTCTTTGTTGCCTTTGATGTTTATGAATGATGATTGTTGGCCGGCGAATGATGCGTCTGCTTGGTCTTCTGCCGTCGCTGATGAGCGGACGGAGACGAAGACAGGTTCTCGTGATGATCTTAGAATTGATAGTGCGCCTGGGGAGTTTTTTATTTCGTTGAGGTCGACGTTGAAGTGGTCGTATGCTTCGATGATTTCGACTTGTAGGTTTTGTGGCATTTCGGATTGTGTTATTAGTTCTCGTATCTCTTTGGCTTTTGTTGTGAGGGCTTTGGTTTCGTCAACTTTGATTTGGTTTAGGATGTCTTTGATTTTTTGTTCGAGTTTTGCTTCTTTGAGGAAGTGGAAGAATGCGTCGGTTGTGACGACGAACGCCTGGGGGACTGGGAATTTTGCGTTGAATATTTCGCCGAGGTTTGCGCCCTTGCCGCCTGCGAGTTTGAGGTCTTTTTTAGAAAGGTCGGAAAGCCATGCGATGTATTTGTCACCCATG
>CAZLQO010000013.1:0-9782 GCA_964561955.1 Candidatus Woesearchaeota archaeon
TCACCGACGGAGCATTATCAAAATTAACCAAACAAGAATTAGAAGGCGTCCTCGCCCACGAACTCTCCCACATCGCAAACTACGACATCCGATTCATGACCCTAACCGCAGTCCTCGTCGGCATGATAGCAATCATATCACAAATATTCTTAAGAAGTTTATTCTGGTCCTCAATGACCGGCGGAAGAAGCAACTCCAAAAACAACAGCAACACAATCTTCATGGTAATCGGAATAGTCCTCGCAATTCTCGCCCCAATTGTAGTCGCCTTAGTTCAACTAGCAATATCAAGAAAACGAGAATACGCCGCAGACTCATCCGCAGTCAAATTCATGCGAACCCCAACCGGACTAATCGGCGCCCTCAAAAAAATCCAATCAAACCAGCCAATGAAAGTCTCCGGCGCAGTCTCCCCACTCTTCCTCGTCAAACCAACAAAAGAAAAAGAATGGTTCCAAACCCACCCACCACTAGCAAAAAGAATCGCAAGACTAGAAAGAATGTAACAAAACATAAATACTCCTTGCAACTATACACTTTATGGGAAACGCAAATGTAAAAATCATACTCATCAATTCCAGAAAAGAAATTCTTTTATTACACAGAGACGACTTGCCGCATATCGACGCCCCAAACAAATGGTCATTTGTAGGCGGCGCCTTAGACGAAGGAGAAACACCCAAAGAAGGAATTATCCGAGAGACCAAAGAAGAAATTGATTTTGATATAAAAGACATATCTCTATTCAAAGAATATGACGACCCCGGCATCAAACGATACGTATTCGTCGCAACAATCGACAAAAAAATATCCGAACTAACCCTCACTGAAGGCGATGATATGAATTTTTTCAAGATAGAAGATGCCCTAAAAATGGATATATCAGAAAACACCAAAAGATATATTGAAGAATACTTCTAATCACCCCATCAAAAACTCAAACACAGATTTCCCCGCAACAGCCCCCTCACCAGCCGCAGTCACCATCTGCTTCAAAAAATTATTCGTAACATCCCCAGCCGCAAAAACCCCATCAACATTCGTCTTCCCATCTTTCCCACAAACAATATAATCCCCATCCATCTCCAACCCCAAACTCTTGACAACCTCAACAGCCGGCAAAGCCCCAACCTCAATAAAAACCCCATCAACATCCAACACCCTTTCAATCTCCCGTCCTCCGTCCTCCGTCCTCCGTATTCCTGAATCCGTAAGGATTCGAAGCTTCTCAACAACATTCTCACCCTCAATAGAAGTCGGAACAGAATAATAAATAATCTCAATATTCTCCGTCTCACAAATCTTAGAAAGTGAAACCGGCTCACATCTCATCTCATGCTTCCGATAAACAACATAAACCTTCTCGCAAATATCCGCCAAATAAAGCGCAGCCTTAGCCGCCGAATCAGCCCCGCCAATCACAGCAACATTCTTCCCCCGAAAAAAATTCCCATCACAAGTCGCGCAATAACTAACACCCTTCCCCAAAAATTCCTTCTCGCCAGGAATATTCAATTGCCGATGCTCACTCCCCAACGCCACAATCAAACTCCTCCCAACAATCTCCCTATCATCAACAGAAACCTTAAACTTATCACCATCTCTCTCAACACCAGAAATCTCCTCTTCCAAAAATTCAGCCCCAAACTTCTCAGCCTGCCCCCGAACATTTTTCATCAATTCCATCCCCGAGCCAACAAACCCAGGCCAATTCTCAACCTCACCAGCCAAATTCGCAGTCCCACCGACGGACTTACCAACAACCAAAGTTTTCAAATTATACCGCCCAGCATAAATCGCCGAAGTCATCCCAGCCGGACCCGCCCCCAAAATCACAACATCATAAATCTCTCCCATATAAAATAAAAAATATACGGGTTTTTATATCTTTCATATGAACTATATTTCACCATCCAAAAACTTATAAACAACAAACCAAACATAATAAAGCAATGGTAAGAACAGGAAGTCTAGGACAAGATTTTTACAATGCAGTACAAAGCAACATCGTATCGCAAGAGATATTAGAAAGACTTGGACCAATCACAGACACAAATGAAATGTGGCGCCAAGAAATAAAAGAACAAGACGAAATAGAACCATACCACCAAACAAAGAAAAACCTTTAAATAACTCCTTCTCCAAATCAATATATGAACACAAAAGAAAGAATAGAATTAATCAAACAAAACGCATCTGAAATAATCGGCGAAGAAAAATTAGAATTATCATTAAAGAAAAAACAACCAATCGTCTACTGCGGTTACGAACCATCAGGAGATCTCCACATCGGACACTACGTCACAATTCTAAAACTAAAAGACTTCGAAGACGCCGGATTCAAAGTCAAAGTCCTACTCGCAGACTGGCACGCATGGCTAAATAAAAAAGGAACATGGAAAGAAATTGAAGTCCAAGTAAAAAAATGGCAAAAGGCTTTCAAAAAAATCGGACTAAAAAACCCAGAGATAATCACAGGAACAACATTCCAAAGAAAACCAAAATACTTTGACGACGTCTTTACACTCGCCGCAAGCTCAACACTAAACCGAGGCATCAGAGCAATGCAAGGCGTAGCTCGAGACATCGACCACGCAAAGGTCACACAAATAATTTACCCATTCATGCAAGTCACAGACATGAAACACCTAAACGTCGACGCTGTTGTAGCCGGAATGGAACAAAGAAAAATCCACATGATCGCGATAGAATCCCTAAAAGAAATCGACTACCCAGTCCCAACATTCGTCCACACATCATTAATCCCTTCACTAAAAGGAACAGAATCCGGTAAAATGTCATCATCAGACAAAGGCGGACTAATCTCGGTCGCCGACTCTTCAAGCGAAATCAAAAACAAAATATCAAAAGCATACTGCCCCGAAGGCGAACCAAACCCAATACTCGACATCACAAAAATTCTAATATTCCCAATATACAAAGAACTAAAAATCTCACGCCCAGAAAAATTCGGCGGCAACAAAACTTACAATTCCTACCCAGATTTAGAGAACGACTTCCTCTCAAAAAAACTACATCCAATGGATCTAAAAAAAATCATCGGCGAAAAACTATCTGAAATGTTCGAAAAAGTACGATAACATGAAACCCGTCTGGACCTTCACAAACCAAACCCAACTCAACAAAAAACAATTCATCGACTACATAGAACGAAAAGTCTTCCGAACAATCAGAAAACACAACATGCTTTCTAATCCAATAACCCTAAAAAAATCAAACACCCTAAACACACAAGTCCTAAAAAAAATCATAGAAACAAAATTCCCAGTCAAACTCATACCAACAACCAACAACCAACAACCAACAACAAGCCCAGCAAACCTTTCCCAAATCGCCGAAGACATTTTCAAAAACATCCTAAAAGGAAACTTTAACCCATCACCCATCACCCATCACCCATCACCACTTCTCTACGTCTCAGACAAAGAAGCAGAGCTCTACGCCAAACTCACAAACACAAAAGGCACAAAAAGAAAGCAAGACAAAAAAATCCAAGCCCTCTTCCAAAAATTCCTAACCAAAAACCAAGACCTCGAACTCAATGTTATCAAAGCATTTAATCAATTAAAATAATCACCCCTGCCTTTTCAACAACTCTTTAAGCCTCGCAGCATCAGCTTCCCTGTTTTTCAAATCACTAACTTCATAAACTTGATTACCACTAACCTCTGGCCCCTTAGAAACCTTCAATTCTCGAAGCAATTTTTTCCTAATCCCATCCGAAACCATCAACTTCCCATCACCAGAATCCGCAATTCTCTTCGCCAACGAAACAGTATTCCCGATACTCGTATACTTCAACTTCTCCTTCTCCTTCGACGCAATCAATTCCCCAACATGAACACCAATCCCAAACTTAATCTTATCCTTAAACTTCTTATTATAAACATTCAAATCCTTCAAAATCACCATCCCCGCTTTCACCGCCAAACTCTCATTTCTATAAGTCTTGGTCACAATCGGCGAGAACACAACGAAAACATAATCCCCCCTCCAATCAATCAACCCCTTCATCTTCCGCGCCCCACCAATAATCTCATGCAACGCCTTCTTAGCAACATCACTCAACGCATCATAATCCTTAACACTAATGGCAACAACCGCAGACATATATTTCTCACCCTTCAAAACCAAAGTCGACTCCGCACTACCAATGCCCTTCTTTGTAAAATCAACCATCGTCTTATCCTCATGACTATACCCATTATGGTCAAGCCCCTGAACACTCGGCGACTTCTTGGTAAAATTCAAACTATCATCCATCCTCGCCCTAATCTTAGATGGCACCTTCTCCTCAACCCTCCCCTTCATTATCCTTACTCTACCAAAAAGCCTCTTGAAAATCCCAGGCTTATCTCCAACCGTCCGCGTTTTCCGATATCTCCTAAACAAAATAAACCCAACACCCCCGACAACAACAATCAAAAAAATCCAAACAATCGAATACCCCTTAAAAATCCCAACATCCTTCAAGTCGCTAACAGAAATCGCTTTCCCCGTCAATAAAACTCTATGATTAGTAGAACTAATCCCATCCTCAACCAAAACATCATACTCCCCGCTAGGCGCCTTCAAATTAAACTTACGAACCTCTCCCAACCCGATATTCAAATCCAAAACAGTACTCTCATTCCCAATCCCAATATTAATACTCCTGTTATAAACAACATTGCCAACATTAGTAATAGTAAGCACCGGCCCCTCAAAATCAAACTCCGCCTTCTGAACACCCGCCATCTCAAACTCCCTTTCTTCAATCATCCCATTAAAAGAACCCACAACTCTCCAAAGCCCAACCTCAGCACTAGAATTAAACTCAAACTCTCCAAAATCCCCCGCCTGAACAACCATCCCAAACTTCTCCGCACTCGGCGAAACAAAATTAACATCAACGGCACCCTCCATCTCAACACCAGACTGATCATAAACCTCAGCCCCAACCGTAAAACTCTCACCAGGCACAGCAACAACATCACCCAAACTCATAATAATCGAAGACGCAACCTGATTAACACTAAACCCAATTCCCCCCACTCCTTCATTCAAAATCCCACCCCTCCCAACATCATAAGCTCGAACAGTTAAATAATAATTCCCAGCCTCGATAGTTTCCCCCAAAGAAAAAACCTCACTAACAACACCCCCACTAATAGCCTTGTTAAAAGAAGTGACATTAGAACCCTCGACAAACCCCTCCAACAAAACCCCATTCGCCTTAATAGCCTCAATTCTAACAGTAACAGCCTCCCCGGGGTTATAAGCCGCTTTGCCCAAAGAAACAACAACATCGACATCATCGCTAATAACAAAAACATTAGTAGAAACAACATCAGCCCCAAGCGAAACAACAACCTGACAATTACCGACAACATCACTTAAATTCGCAATCTCCAAATCATACCTCGTCAAAACCTTATAGGGAACAGAATAACTCTGAGTCTCTTCAAACGAAAACTTTCTAGCAGAAATCTTTTCAAGATTCGTCGTCCGATTCCCACAAACCAAATCAAAATTCAAATTCCCCTCTTCCGCCCCCGCAATCCCGTCCGCACTAATATACAACCTATCCCCAAGATTATAAACCTCCAATGGCTCAGAAATAGAAATCCCAGCGACGACAAACGAACTAACCAAAACAAGCAACAAACCAATAATACATCCCAGCTTTTTCATAAAGACTACAAACATTTTTACTATATAAACATTATGAAACAAATCAAAACTTTCAATAAATATAAAAACAACACTCCACAACACTAATTATGGAAAAAATGAAGGTGACCCCCTGGGAAACCAAAGGAGACATCGACTACAAAAAACTCATAAAAGAATTCGGAGTAGTCCCACTAAAAGAACTCCCAGGAATATTCAATAAAGATATTTTATTCAGACGCAAATTCGTCTTCGCAGCAAGAGACATAGGACAAATTATAACACGCATACGAGACAAAAAACCATTCTGCGTAATGACAGGACTCATGCCGACAGGAAAATTCCACATAGGACACGCGCTCGTCTTAAGACAAGTATTATTCTATCAAAAACTCGGTGCGACAGTCTACATCGCCGTAGCAGACATAGAAGCACACAACGCAAGAGACCAATCATTAGAAGAATCAAAAAAAATCGCCATCGAAGAATACCTATCTAATTACGTCGCAATGGGACTCGACCTCAAAAAAACAGAAGTCTATTTCCAAAGCAACAGATCAAAAGACAGCAAAAAATCTAACGCTTACTACAGACTACAAAACCTATTTTCAAAACACTCAACCTTCAATGAAGTCAAAGGCGTCTACGGAGAAATAACCCCAGGGAAACTCATGGCAGCACTTCTCCAAGCATCCGACATGTACCATCCCCAACTAAAAGAATTCGAAGGAAAACCAATCCCAACAGTAATCCCCGTCGGCATAGACCAAGACCCACATATTAGACTCGCACGAGATATCGCCAGAAGATTCAACAAAAAACTCATCCCTATCTCATCATCCTATCACCTATTTCTCCCAGGACTAAAAGGAGACAAGATGTCCGCATCAGACCCAAACTCATACATAGCCTTCACAGACACACCAAACCAAGTCAAAAACAAAATCAACAAATACGCCTTCTCCGGAGGACAAAAAACAACAGAAGAACACAAAAAAACAGGCGGCAACCCAGACGTCGACGTCTCTTTCCAATACCTCAAACTTTTCGAAGAAGATGATTCAAGACTTTCAGAAATATACGAAAAATACAAATCAGGAAAAATACTCACCGGTGAACTCAAAAAAATAGCAATCGAAAAAATAAACTCATATCTAAAACCCATCCAAAACAAATACCCAGAATCACTAAAAAAAGTTAAAACATTCTTCGACTAACCCGCAGCCTCAGCAACCTCAATCCCACTATCCCCAATTTTCATACCAACCGCCTTCCTTTCATGATTCGTCCTTCTCATCTTAGCAATTCTCAACGCTCTATCTCCAACCCCGGCAACACCACCTTCATAAAAAATACTAACAGAATCCGAAAGAAACCTCAGAATATCCGTCTTAGTCCAATCCCCTATACTACCTCCACTCAAATCACTTTCCAAACTCTCATCAACAAAAACAGTCGTCACATTTAATCTCTTCATTAAAGAACTCAATTCAAAAATTGTCTGCCGAATTTTCCCACCATCGCTCAAATTCAAAGCCAAAACAGAAATCGGGTCAAAACAAATTCTTCTAATATTATCCCTCGATATCATTTTCATCAACTCGTCTTTCAACTCATTTATACCCGTCCTCGGCGAAAATCGTATAAACTTAATCCTCTCCTCCGCGCTCAACTTCGTAAAATCCCAACCATACGCCATCCCATCATTCAACGTCTCAACAATATCCGGCTCAAACGAACAATACAATCCATTCTCATCAAACATCGTCACCCCATTCCAAAGAAACTGCAACAAAAAAGTCGACTTCCCAGAACCCGGTCCACCAACAATCAAATTATCAGAATCCCTAACAAAACCCCCCTGACAAATCCTATCAAACCCCACAATCCCCGTAGGACACCTGTCTATCACCTCAACCATTTTTATATCAAATCATAAATCTTTATAAATTCTCCTTTTCTATATACCACATGAAAGAATTATCAGAAACAGAAAGAACACAGCTTTGTAAAAAATTAAGTAAAGTAAAAATGCAAGCCCCTCGCGGAAACAATAACCTCAAGAGCAACGTCGAACTCGGCAGAGAACTTGACCTATATATAGTAAATGAAGTCGTCGGACCAGGGCTCCCATTATTGACACCAAAAGGAACAGCAATAAAAAGAGAAATAGAAAGATTCACAACCGACGAAGAACTCAAGAGAGGATATGAATATACCTCAACGCCAATGATGGCAAAAAGCGACCTCTATAAAATCTCGGGACACTGGTACCACCACAAAGACGACATGTTTATTCTCGACATCGAAGGAAAAGAATTCGCACTAAGGCCAATGACATGCCCATTTCAATTCGTCCTCTTTAAACGAAAACCAAGAAGTTATAAAGATCTCCCAAAAAAATACGCAGAAATCTCAACCCTATATAGAAAAGAACAATCAGGAGAATTACGAGGCCTAACAAGGCTTTGGCAATTCACCCTAGCCGACGGACATATAATTTGCACGCCAGAACAACTCGAAGAAGAATTCTCAAAAGTAATGGACCTAATAAAATACATCATGAAAACATTCAACATAGAAATATGGTACAGATTTTCCAAATGGGACCCAGCAAACAAAAAAAATAAATATGTTGACAACCCAAAAGGATGGGAGTCAAGCCAAAAATCAATGAAAAAAATCCTAGACAAGATGAAAATCAAATACATCGAAGCCGAAGACGAAGCCGCATTCTACGGACCAAAACTCGACCTTCAATATAAAGATGTCTACGGCAAAGAAGACACCCTAATCACAATACAAATCGACTTCGCACTACCACAAAAATTCGGACTAACATATTTAGACAAAGACGGAAAAGAAAAAGAACCGATGATAATCCACCGCTCTTCAACAGGCGCAACAGAAAGAATAATAGCATACTTATTAGAAAAAACCCAGGGAAACCTCCCACTATGGCTAAGCCCAATCCAAATAAGAGTAATGACAATGAGCGACGACGTCAAAGATTACGCAAAAGAAATCAAAGACAAATTAGTCGAAGCAGAGATAAGAGTAGAACTAGACGAATCAAGCGAATCCATAGGGAAAAAAGCAAGGAAGGCAATCATGGAAAAAGTTTTCTACCTCCTAACCGTCGGCGAAAAAGAAAAATCAGAAAACAAAATCGCAATCCGAAGAAGAGACTCAAAGAAAATCACAACAATCACCCTCGATAAATTCATCACCCAACTCAAACAAGAAATATCCTCCAAAACCTTATAAACTTCTATTCCCTAAAAAATTTATGAGGTGGGGAAAATTCATACTACTAACACAGGCCATCGTAACACTAGTATTAGGCATCATCTTCTTCTCCCAAATCTTAAGCATCAACGTCCAAAAAATAACCCAATCAGAGATCACTATCGACGCATCCACACACGCAGAACAACCCCAAAAAACACAACACTCAACCGCATCCTACATCCTCCTCTTCGTCTCCCTAATCGAACTCATCATAATCACAAGACTTCTAACCTAATCAGAATTCTTCCTAACCCTAATAACAACGAACCCACCCAAAACAACCAAAACAAAAACCCCAGCAACAGCCATCCCACCAGTCGAGCCAACCGCACCAACAACCGCACCTGTCACACGAGAAACAAACCCAGCCTCAGAATCATCGACAACATCGACACCAGAATCCAGCCCAGAATCACCATCACCAAAATAAACCTCACCCACAGAAACCGAACTCACATTACTATTATTCACAACCAAAACATTAGAATGACTCGACGAACCACCCCCACCAGACGAAACAGAATTCACAACAACAACCTCACTATCACTTTCAACAGCAGGAACACCGACGTTAAAATAATAAACCTCAGACTCAAACCCACAAACAAAACCAACCATCAAAACTAAAACCAAAATAAATCCAAACCTCATCCCAAAACCTCCGTCACATCAAACTGATAACTACCATAATAATTCCCAGACGCCATACTAGAATTAACATCCATCATAAACAAAGCCCAGCCTCTCGCAACACCATCGCTACCAACATCAAACACAATCGGCTCACCATTCCAATAATCATACCCGACGCTATAATT
>CAZLQO010000014.1:0-9737 GCA_964561955.1 Candidatus Woesearchaeota archaeon
ACTTAATCCCCCGAACATTATCATGATACATCTGCGACAAACAAAAAGACATCTTACCGCTCCCCGGCCCAACCCCAGTAACAATAACAATAGACTTATGAGTCTCCACATAAGGATTCTCCCCATACCCCCTCTCGCTCACAATCTTATCAACATCAGCCGGATACCCCACAATCTCCTTCTGCAAATAAGCTTTAATCCCAATATTCTCCAAATACTTCTTAAATCTTAAAGCCTTCTCTTCGCCAGAAAACCTATTTATCACAACCGCCGAAACATCCAAGCCAAAACCCCTCAAATCATTCACAGACTTCAAAGTCGCCGACTCATAAGTCAAACCAAAATCCGCCCGCATTTTCCCATTCTCAATATCCTTCGCACTAACACAAAAAACAATCTCAGACTCATCCTTAATCATCTGCAACATCCTAATCTTCGCATTAGAATCATAACCCGGCAAAACTCTCGCCGCATGAAAATCGTGACAAATTTTCCCACCAAACTCAAGATACAACTTCCCAGAATTAGCAACCCGATTCAAAATCTCCCTCGACTGAACCTCAAGATACCTCTCTGTGTCAAAACCCTTTTTCATAAACCAAGCCACCCAATCAAACTTATAAATATTTATATCCCAAAACACAACCTTCTACCAAGCCGCATGCCCAAACTGAACAACCAAATCATCACCCGTCGCCTGTAATCCGTCACCTGTAACCTGCGTCGAAGACGCTGGCAAATCACACGCCCCAAAACAAGACCCCAACCAAATCTTTATACTCATACTCTCTTTACCGTCATCCGTTACCTGTTGCCCGTCACCTCGCAAAACACTTGCGTTACACCTCTCCGACAAATAATCAACAATACAAACCCCCCACGGCTTCAACCCATCCGGCAACTGCACCAAAACACTCTTCGCCCCGCTTTTACCAATTTCATCAACAACCCGCTCCAGCTCCAACTCATAATCCTTCTCCAAATTCGCAATCGTATAATTCATAAAAACTAAATTAAAAACTAATATAAAAACCTACTCCTCACCCCTCTATCTCACATCCACTCCCCTCGGGGCTTAAACCTTAATCATCTATAAGTTCATCATCATGTACAGTAGTATACACTAAATAACCAAGAGCTCCTACCGTAAGCACTGGAGACAAAACAACTAAACCAAAAGCAACAGCGGTACAACCAGAATATATAAGCCCCTTCTTAACACACCGACCCAAACGCCCATCTCCGACAAATCTAACCCCCACCGTATCTTCAAGCCGTTCTCCCATACTTCATTCAATTAACAGCCATATAAAAACATTTGTATAGCGCGCACCAAACACAATCTTAAAAACCTATTCCCCATACCTATTCAAAACATACCCACCATCTCTCTCTAAAAATGGCCTCGATAAACCCGTTCTAATCACAAACTCATTAGCACTCTTCTCATCAAATGAAACGATTTCCAAATCACTTCCTCCCCCCCTCAAACAAATCCTTCCAGAAGGAAAAATAAGAGAATACTCCCCCGGAATAACCCCCAGCATACATTGCTCAACATTCCCATTATCAAACCAAACCCACCTTCTCAAACCTTTGTCTGGACCCTCCATTAAAACAACCGAATACTGCAATCTATCTCTCATAAAACAACCCAACCCCCAACCTTTAAAAATAAATCTATACTCCGATATACATGACAAACATACGCCAACCAATAGTAACAATCGCAGGACACGTCGACCACGGAAAAACATCCATACTCGACAAAATTAGAGGAACCTCTATCCAAGAAACCGAAGCCGGAGGAATCACACAAAAAATATCGTTCACAACCCTGCCAAAAGAGAACATCCAAAAACGCGCAGGAGCAATCCTCAAAAAATTCGGCATCCCACTTGAAATCCCAGGACTACTTTTCATCGACACTCCCGGTCACGCCGCATTCACAAACCTCCGAAAAAGAGGTGGATGCATAGCCGACATCGCAATCCTCGTCATCGACATCAACGACGGCATAAAGCCCCAAACCGCCGAAGTCCTCCAAATCCTCAGAATAAACAAAACCCCATTCATCATCGCACTAAACAAAATCGACAACATCTCCGGCTGGAAAACAAACACGCCAATCGAAACCCAGGCAACAAACGTCAAGCAAAACTTCGAAGAAAAATTCTACACAATAATCGGCGCCCTCCACTCGCAAGGACTCAACGCAGACCTCCACACAAAAATAGACAACTTCACAAAAAAAGTCGCAATCATCCCATGCTCCGCAAGAACAGGAGAAGGCATCCCCGAAATCCTCGCAATCCTCACAGCCCTCTCCCAAAAATTCCTAAAAGAACGAATAAAAACAAAAACAAAAACAAAAGGAGTCATCCTTGAAGTCAAAAAAGACCGAACCTCAAACTTCCTCGAATGCATTCTCTACGACGGCAAACTAAAAAACACAGACGAAATAGCAATCGCCAGCTTCAACAAACCAATCACAACAAAAATCCGAAACATCCAAGAAGCCCAACCACTCAACAAAGGATTCAAAACAAAAACAGAAGTCGAAGCCGCAACAGGAATCAAGCTCCAAATAAATTCAAAAGAAGAAATCCTACCCGGAATGCCCTTCCAATCCATAACCAAAGAAAACACCCTCGACGATATAACAAAAGAATTCAAAAAAGAAGTCTCTGAAAAAATAACAACAGACAAAAACGGAATTGTAATCAAAGCCGACTCACTCGGTTCACTTGAAGCACTAATAACCCTCCTAAGGCAAAAACAAATTCGAATAATCAAAGCCGGCATCGGACCAATCTCAAAAAAAGACGTCCACATCGCAAACACACTCCCTGAAGAAAACAAAATAATCCTCCGATTCAACACAGGGATATCCAAAGAAGCCCAATCTACAGAAATGAAAAACATCAAAATAATTTCAAACCCTGTCGTATACAAAATAATCGAAGAACTCGAAAAATTCAAAATCGAAAAACAAAAACAAATAGAAAGAAAGAAACTCGACGAACTCCCGGCAATCTGTAAAATAACAACACTAAATTTTGTCTTCAGAAATTCCAGCCCAGCAATATTCGGAGTTCAAATAAACGGCGGCAAACTAAAAAAAGGCGAACGATTCATCAACAAAGACGACACAAAAATCGGACAAGTCAAAGAAATCCAAGAAGAAAAACAAAACGTCCAAGAAGCAACAGAGGGAAAAGAAGTCGCAATTTCAGTCCCAGGACTAAACTTCGAACGACAACTAAAAATAAACGAACCCCTTTACACAAACCTATCCGAAACAGAATTCCGAAAATTCAAACAACATAAAGACCTCCTTTCAACACAAGAAAAATCAATCCTCCAAGAAATCGCCCAACTTAAACGAAGAAAATCCCCAACCTGGGGAATCTAACCCAACCTTTAAAAACCCAAATCCTCATCAATAAATATGTTCAAAATAAACGTATCACACAACGGGAAAACATTTAAAGTAGAGACTGAAAACGAAAATCTAATCGGCAAATCAATCGGAGACAAAATAGAGGGCAAAGAAGTCTCCGAGGACCTAAAAGACTACGAAATCGAAATCACCGGAACATCTGATAAAGCAGGATTCACAGGAGTAAAAAACATCGAAGGTCCAAACTTAAAAAAAGTTCTCCTCGGCTACGGACATGGCATGCATAAAAAACCAAAGGGATTAAAAAAAACCAACAAGCGACCAAACGGACTTAGACTAAGAAAAACCGTCCGAGGAAAAGAAATCTCCCAAGCCACAATCCAAATTAACTCAAAAGTTTTAAAAGAAGGTACAAAAAAATTCGACACACTTTTCGAAAAACCAGAAAGTTCAGAACAGGAAAACCCTTAAAAACTCAAGCCCACTAATTAATCAATGGAGGCGATAATAAATTTATTAAACAGCATAACAAACATATTCTCAGCAGAAACAAATCTCCTTTTCGTTCTCGCTTTCTTCACTGCCATAATCGTAATCTACTCCATCTTCGTCTTCAACTTCTACCGCTTCCTCGCCAAAAAAAACATCATCGAACTAAACCTAAATCAATACAATCAATACTCAAACCCAACCGCCGTCAAATTTTTCGCAATCCTCTTCTTCGTCGTCGAATATATAATCCTACTACCCATCCTCACTTTCTTCTGGTTCACAATTCTATCAATTCTAACACTTGTTCTCGCAAAAGGACTCGAAGTAAAAACAATTTTATTAATATCCGCAGCCCTCGTCGCATCCGTCCGAGCAACAGCATATGTCAACGAAGACCTTGCAAAAGACCTCGCAAAAATGCTACCCTTCACTCTTCTCGCAATCGCAATAACAACTGCCGGCTTCTTTGACATCAGCGCACTAATCTCCAGAATCTCAGACATCCCATCCATATTCTCACACATCCCCTACTACCTCCTCTTCATCGTCGCCATCGAACTAATTATGAGAACCGTAGAATTCGCAAAAAACGCACTACAAATATCAAACACAGAAGAAGAACCAAAAGAACAACAATAACAACACAAAAATTTTAAGAAACCTTAAAAACTCAAACTCTTACACTTCTTTATGGAAGACATATCAAAAATAGACACAATAAACGTCGGAATAGTCGGACACATTGACCACGGAAAAACAACATTGCTCCAAAAATTATCAGGCAAATGGGCAGATACACACTCCGAAGAACTCAAGCGAGGAATCACAATCAAACTCGGATACGCCGACGCAATAATAAAAGAAGACAACAAAAAACTAACAACGAACAAAAAATCAAAAGGCAAGCCAATTAGATACATAACATTCGTCGACGCCCCAGGACATGAAATGCTCATGGCAACAATGCTCTCAGGCGCAGCAATAATGGACGCAGCAATTCTCGTCATCGCAGCAAACGAAGGAATAAAACCACAAACACAAGAACACCTCGTCGCGCTCAAGGCAAAAAAAATCACAAACATAATAATAGCCCAAAACAAAATCGACCTCGTATCAAAAGAACAAACCCTAAACAGCTACAAAAAAATCAAAGAATTCACAAAAGGAACAATCGCCGAAAACGCACCAATCATCCCAATATCCGCGATACAAGAAATCAACCTCGATAAAATCCTCGAAGAACTCTGTAAAATAAAAATATCAAAACCAGAAACAAACGAAAACCCAATCTTTCTCGTCGCCAGAAGCTTCGATATAAATAAACCCGGGACAAAAATAAAAAACCTCCACGGCGGAATCCTCGGCGGTGCACTAAAACAAGGAACACTAAAAATCGGCGACACAATCGAAATCAAACCCGGATACTCCTATAAAAATCACAACCAATATTGCTACAAAACCGTCCAATCAAAAATAGTCTCGATGCAAAAAGGCGAAAACCCAATAACAAACGCAACACCCGGCGGAAGCCTCGCAATCGAAACCGAACTCGACCCGTCACTAACAAAAGCCGACTCACTCTCGGGAAACATCGCATCAAAAAAAGGAACCCTCCCCGAAATCACAGAAAAAATCACAATAAAATTTACCCCATTCAAAGAAATCTTCGGCACGGGCAAACACGAACCAGTCCAACCACTAAAGCCAAACGAAATGCTAATGTTAAGTATCAACACCTCAACCACCGTCGGCCAAGTCACCAAAACAAACAAAGAATCCACAAACCTCTCTCTCAAAATCCCCATAGTCCCAATCAAAGGAGAATCAATCGGCATCGCACGAAACATAAACGGACACTGGCGACTAATCGGCTTCGCAAATATTATCTAAAATAAAAATCTCCTCGCCCAAACACAACTATTATAAAACCAGCCCCCCTAAAACAACATGCAAAAAGAAGTGGTTAAAATCAAAAAACCCAAATACGAATATGTCGGCAAAGAAACAATAACCCAAATCATAGGAAAAACATTCCCAAGACAACTCATCCCAACAAAAAAAATGGGCGCTATTTTCGGATTTATATTCCTCCTCGTGCTACTAATGGCAGTTTTCACATTCCCATTTAAATCACTAATTTCAGGAAACGGCGAAATCTCAATAGCCATCGGATACCCATTCCCCTTCCTGAACTTCGGACTAACAGAAGAAGAAGGCTCCCCCTTGAGAATCGGAGGCTTCGCAATAGACCTGATTTTATACCTAATAATCTCATACGCAATCGACGTCCTAATAACCCTCATCTTAAAAAACCCCTTCCTCGGCTCCAAAGAAGAAATCGGAAAATATCCAATAGTATTCAAAGACAAAAAGCCAAAAAATATTTCAGAAACAGTCACAAAAAAAATATTTCAGAAAGAATCAAAAGGCCCACCAAAAAAAATAAAAAACAAAACTACAAGCCCTCAAGAAAATAAACAACCTCGTTCCCAGCCGAATCTCTCACAACAATCCTAACATTATTATACCAATTCTTAATCCAAACTCTCTTCTCACAAATCCCATCATCCAAATCCCTACAAACCCTCTTCTCTACTTCCAACCCAAAAACATCATAAGCCAAAACAACCTCATCAAAATTATCCTCCTCTATCTCGATATAAAAATTAACATAATTAAAAACCCTCCCCTCAACTTTCTTCCAAAAAGAATCAGGATTTTTCACAACCGGGACAACACCGTCAACAAAAACCACATTCTTCTCAGACTCGACACTATTCCCAGCAACATCCTCAACAACAAACCAATACTCAACGCTACCCTCTAAATCAACAGAAACATCACAAGCCCACTCCCACCCGCCATCGACACAATTATCAACAACCTTGACAAATTCACCATAATGCAAAAAAACCCCAGACGGATTATCTTCCTTAAACACAACACTAAAACTACCATTAGAAAAACCCTTCCTCGGCTCAACTCCCAAAATCTTAGGCTCTTTACTGTCAACAAAAAAACTCACCGCATATCCCTCGCTCTCAAAAGAATCCGAACATCTCACAACAACATCATGCTCACCCTCGATAAAATTCTTCGCCCCAGAATACCCGTCGCAATAACGACACAACTTCCTCCAAGCAGGATTCAAACCAGAATAATCAATATACTCTATCTCGTCCAGGCTCTCGGCCCCAACAACATCAAACACAACTCCTCTTTCAGAAAAAACATCACCATCCGTCGGAGAATTAACTGCACACAAAACACCAGGAATACAACCAGTATCATTACACCCAAACTTACAATCATTACACTCATTTATCATCTCACTTTCACAATAAGAATTGACGCTCCCGCCATCCCTACAAAAATAATTCACACCAGTCTCGCAAAACTCACCATCCTCACAAGAACTATTCAAAAAACTCTCACCACAATCAGCGTCGTCAAAACACTCAATCGGATTAACCCAAATCGGATTCGTATAAATCCTTTTATTGCCGTCCTCAGTCAGACATTCAAAGCGATAATACCCACTCGAATCAAAACCAATATCACGACCAAGATAAGCCCCCCTCTGTAACTTCGACAAACTAGCACTCACCGACGAGAAATAATCATCAATCCACTCACTCATAACCAACTCCTCACCGCCATCAATAATCCCCTTGTAAAGACGAGCATCACAAAATTCCCCAACGGCATTATCAAAATAAAACTCAAAATCCTCGCCCTTCAAAACATTAATCTCACCGCCCAAAGTCGCATAATCCCCATGCAAATTATCAATCCCAAAAACAAAAACCCCATTATTCCCCATATAACACCTCCCATTTTTCAAAGCCTCAAAAATATTCTCCTTCGAATAACTCTCAGCATAACAACAAGTATACTCCTTCCCAAAATTCTGAAAATCCCCATGCGCATCCGACCCCGCCGAAACAAAAACCTTCCTCGCCTCCAACCCGCCCCGCCCCAACAAAACATCCTTCCACGCCTCAATCCCAGCATCCAAATCAGCCTCGACCCCCTCGTCCTCAATATCCCCATTCCAAATCTGCAAACCATTAAAGCCCAAAGAATAATCATGCCAAGTATTAACCACTGCACCAAAAGGATCGAAAATTGACTCCGGATGTGCAGCATAAGTAAAACCACCTTGACCATTAACATTACTAATCATTTCCTCACAAGAAGGATTCTTCGGCGAAAGCACATCTATAAAATTATCCTCAATATATCCAGAATAATCATAAGCCAGCAAATGATTCCCTCCGCCAATTAAATTATAATCACAATTAATCTCTGTCCCAATCAAACATTTATCATAACTACTACAATCAGATTTAAAATCATCCCAACTCAAACCAATATCATCATTCTTATGGTCACTAAAAGAATTTGAATGGTCAGTAACCGTCACCCAATCCAACCCCAAAGCATCCAACACAGAAACTGTCGCATCAATAGGAGCGCCAAATTCCCCAGCCAAAGAAGACAAAAATTTTGTATCTGTATAACTGCTATGATAATGGGCATCCCCACAATACCAATTAGGAATTTTAATCAAATCCAAATCCACCTGAACCACCAAAGGATAAGGTCTATTATCAGGCTCAGCGTCACTATCGATAAAACTGGCTCCCTTATATTCAGCGGTAATCTTAATATTACCACCTGTATCTTTCACAAACAAATCCGGATTAAGATATTCAACATCATGCCAAACACGAGTATCAATCGTACAATAAGAATCAGAATCCAAATACAAACCCAAATCCGTACAAGAAAAATTTCTCACTAACTTATCCCCATTATTCCCATCATAAATTTCAACACCATAAAAAGAATATTCCCAATAATCACTCCCATACGCATCCCTCACCTCAAAAAAAATAGGAATAGATTTCCCAGACTCTACTCTATGAGGCACATCAATTATAAACTCCCTCTGCGCCGTTTCTTCCACATATCGTAATTTAATTGTATCGGGATCGCTATCTTCAATCATATCATCATCTACATAGGCCATCACTATATTAGGCAAAACCAAAAGCAACAAAATAACCATAAACACACCCCTACTCACAACTTTTTTATGAAACATTTTCCCAAAATACCTCCAACAAAAACAAAAATTATAATTGCCAACAAAGAATAAATAAAAAAACCAATCATCCCAGTGCTTCTAAAAAAAGATAAACAAGTTAATGATAAAGTAGGATAAAAAACAACCGCCACCCAAGAACTCACTTTAATTGGACAAGCATATCCAACAAATCCAGATACAAAAGAATAATAAATTCCGATGATAGCGTACACAAGCCCAACAACCCCACTAATAATCGCCCCTTTCCAAACCCTTTTCATAAAACAAAAACCCAACCCAACTATTTAAAATCTTCCCTCCCCTCTAAAAACCAACAACTAAAAACCAACAACCAATAACCAGACAAATGAAAATCAAATCCCTCCCACCCCAAGACCGCCCACGAGAAAAATTCCTAAAACACGGCCCCGAAATCCTAACCGACTCCGAACTCCTAGCCATAATCCTAAGAACAGGATACAAAAAAGAAAACATCATAGAAATCTCAAACCGCCTAATCAACGAACACGGATTAAATAAATTATTCGACTGCTCCCTAAAAGAACTCCAAAACATAAAGGGCATCGGCCCCGCAAAAGCAATGCAACTCCTAACCATCAACGAAATTACAAAACGAAGAATCCAATCACAAACCCCAACAAAAAAAATCACCTGCGCCGAAGACGTCTTCAACCACTTCCACCAAAAACTCAAAGACAAAAAAGAAGAACACTTCTACATCCTAATGCT
>CAZLQO010000015.1:0-9704 GCA_964561955.1 Candidatus Woesearchaeota archaeon
TGGTCTTAGATTTATGTCTTCGTCTTTGAATTTTCGTTTTGCTTCTATATATAGGGGTTTCATATAATTTGTTTGAGAAATGTGTTTTAGAACCTTTCGATTTCGTCGGACCTTGGGGTGTCTCGGTTTTCTACTGCGCCTTTTTGAATGTCGAATACTTTTGATGGGGTTGCGATTACTGTGTTTTCGCCGAAGCCTGCGATTTTGCCGTTTAGTGCTTCTACTGTTTTTTTGATTTTTGATATTGCTCTTTTTAGTTCTATTACGTCTTTTGATTTTAGGGTTTTGATGTCGATGATTGCGATTGTGTATCCTTCTCGGAGCGCGTTTAGAATTGGGTTTATGTCTTCGTATATTTTTAGAACGAATGTTTTGATTAGTATTTTTGATTCTGATTTCTCTTGTTCGAGATCTATTTCGATGAAGTCTGGAGAATAATTGTCTTCTTTGCCCATCATTCTTTTTAGTCTGTCAAATACCATAATATATTTTTATTGTCTCAGTATTTAAGCTTTATTGTGATAGATAAGAATATTAACCTTGGATTTTTTTCATTACTTCGTCTCGGATTTGTTCTATTCTTTCTGAGAATTGTTTTTCTTGCTCGTCGATAGTTTTCATTCTTGTTTTAATAAGTTCTTGTTTCTTTTTCATGTCCTTGAGTATCTCTTCTTTTGTTGACTTAATTACGACTTGGTTCCCGATGATTCTTGAGATTTCGCCTTCGGTTTTTTCGACTTCTTTGATTATATAATCGGTTTCGTTGGATTCCATTGAGAATGCATTTTTTTGCATTAGAAGTTGTTGGAATGATTGTTCGAGCATTTGGAGTTCTTGGATTTTTCTTTGGGTTTCTTCGTCTAGGTTTGCGAGTGGGTTCCCGCTGGTTGTTGGTTGTTGGTTGTTGGTTGTTGGTTTCTCTTTTGCCATTAGTCTGATGATACTGTTTTCATTTTATTTCGTGGTTTGTAGAAAATTCTTGAGCCGCAGCTTGGGCAGACGAATCTTTTTTTGAGGTCATCTGACTTTATTTTGTCTCCGCATGAAAAGCATTTGTATTGTACCATATTATTTTTTATTATTTGGGTTTTTATTTCTTTAGGTTATTTAATCTTTTAAGTGGAAGGTTCCGCCGGCGAATTTTTTGTTGCATTTGGAACATAGCCAGATTCCTTTTGCTTGGCGTTTTGCTTTGCCTTTGCAGAATGGGCACTCTTGTCGTGTTCGCTGTTTTGCCTCTACGGCTATGAGTTTATTTTTTACTCTTCCGTATCCTGCGCCGAATCTTCCTGCGCTTCCGATTTTTTTTCTTTTTACTGCCATGTTAGTTTTATCAGAAATTGGTTTTTAAATTATTGGGTTATTATATCAACTGCTTCGGAGACTTGCTTGGTGAGTTTTGAATCGTCTTGTGCTTCTATTAATTGTTTTTGGGCTCGGGCTGTTAAGTAATCTCTTATTAAATCACGGTGATTCCAAATAAAGTTTTCATATTTTGAGGCTGCGTTACATGGACAATCTGCGACAAATTGTTTGTCGTCTATATATCCCCATCCTACATAATCGACTGATACACAAGTTGACGGGTTTGTTTTACTTCTTTCCCTTAATTCTTCGAGTTGTCCTTTCTCCCAATCCCATTCTCTTTCGTTGTCTTCAAAATAAGTTATTCCGCAAAACTCACAGGTTGCCACACTTGAATGATGACCCATTAATACATCTAAAAAAATTCGCTTGGTGCCTCTATTCTTTTCTTTGACGTGAAACAATTTGTTCATCTTTCTTTAAAAGAATTTGTGTGGTATGATATAATATGGGGCTACCCGGATTTGAACCGGGGTCGCGAAGTCCCAAACCTCGAAGGCTACCAGACTACCCCATAGCCCCATAGTAGTGAGGTGATTTTTTGATTAATAAAGTTATTCTTTCTTTTTCTCTTTCTTTTCTGGAGCTGGAGTTTTTGATGTTGTGGTTGGAGGTTCTATTGTTGCTTCTTTAGCTTTTTTCTCTTCCTCAGCTGCCTTCTCTACTTCCTCGGCTTTTTTGATTGCCTCTTGTTCCTCTTCTACTCCAGCGAAGTACTCGTCTAATTCTTTTCGTTTTTCTGGGCCGACGTCGGTTTTTTGTGCTTCGATTTCTTCTTTATATTTTCCTTCTGAGATTTCTTTTAATATTTCTTTTGGGTCTTTGCTTTCGATTAGAACTCCGAGAGCTTGGCAGGTTCCGATTACGGATTTTACGGATGCTATAAATGTGTTTGAGAGTAGACTTGAGTGCTTTGCTTTTGCTATTGAAATAACTTGTTCAATTGCGAAGTTTCCTACTTTTTGTTTTAATCTTGCGCCGGATGCTTTTTCTATTTTTAATTCTTTTTTTATTAGTTCTGATGTTGGTGGTGATAGGACTTTGATTGAGAATTCTTTTGTTTCGGGATTGACGGTTAGATGAACTGGGACGGTTATGCCTTTGAATTCTGCTGTTGATGTATTTATGTCGGAGATTACCTTGCCCATGTTGATTCCCATTGGCCCGAGTTGTTGTGCGACCGCTGGACCTAGCGTCATGTTCCCACCTTCGACTAGTAATTTTATAAGTGCCATTTTAGATTTCTAAAAAGAGTCTTTTTAAGACTTACTCTTCTTCTTCGAGATCCTCCCTTCTGATTACTCTGATATTGTCGAGTTTTACCGTGACTGGGATTGGAACTGCGGCTCCAAGAAGTGAAACGACACATTCTCCTTTTGCTTTATCAATTCTTACAACTTTTGCTTTTTCGTTTTTGAATGGTTCGGAGATTATTTCTATTATGTCGTTTTTTTCTATCTTGATGTCGGCAACTACTGGTTCGAGCATTTGTTTTACTTTGTCGTATTTGACTGTTTCGCCGATTATCCCTTTAACATATGGTAAATTGAAAACTGCGTCTTCGGCGTGTTTGTGGTCTGGAGATTCTAAAAATATGTAGCCTCTTAGTCCGTGTGGTCTCGCAATTGCGTAAATTTCTATTTTCTTTTTTTTGACTTTGTCTGCAATCATTTCTAATGCTTTGTCTTCTTTGTTTGTTGTAACTTTAACTATATAGATTTGGGAATCGAATTCTTGTTTAGGGGGTTCTTCTATAGCTTGTTCTTGTTTAGTATGTTTTTGTGCTTCTGAAGTTTTTGGTGTTTTTACCTGTTCTTCGGCTGGTTCTTCTTTTTTGTTATTTTCTGGGATTAATGATGTTTTCTTTGAGCCTTTTATTTTTGGAGCGAAATTTTCTTCGGCTGCGTTGCTATCTTTGTCTTCGTTGAGGTAATCAAATTCGTCGTCATATCCTATTGCCATTTTGAATTGCTTATAGCCAGCTCTTAAAAATCTAAGAACTAGATGTCAATGTTTAATATTCTTTATTTAAAAAGATTTCTATGTTAAAATAAATTTTAGATTTTGGCATTAGATAAATATTTTCATTGCGACAGAAATTGCGAAACCTAGCGCGCCGATTACGAGAAGTCCGATTGCTGAGACTTTTGAGATTGTTTTGAATTCTGAAATAGTTGGTTTTTTTAGGAGTCGCCAAACTCTTAGATATTTGTGATATTGGGTTGCGAGTTTTCGTGTTAGTTTGCTCATATTGATAGAGAGTTTTTGGGTTTTTAAGATTGGTGGTAGATTATTCGTCGAAGAATTCGATTCCTAATTCTCCTTCCATGTCTTTTCGTCGGGCTTCTTCGATTGGGAGTCGTTCGCCTGAGATTTGTGGGGATTTGACGCCGGTGATTATTACCATTACTTTTAGAGATTTTTCCATGTCCTTTGATATTTGGGCTCCGGAAATCATTTTTGCGTCTGGGGAAAGTTGTTCTCCTATTTTTTGGATGACTTGTTTGTATTCTTCGAGGGATAGGTCTGTGCCGCCTATGACATTTATTAGTGCTCCTTGTGCATTTTTGATATCAACATCTAATAGTGGATTGTTTAGGGCTTTGTCGACGGCTTCCATTGCTCTGTCAGATGAGTCGGATTCGCCCATTCCGATTAGTGATACTCCGCCGTTTGCCATAACTGCCTTGATGTCTGCGAAGTCGAGGTTAACTAACCCTGATGATGTTACGAGTTCTGTGATTCCTTTGACTGCGTTTGTTAAAATTTCGTCTGCGACCTTGAATGCTGTTGGTAGTGGTAGGTCTGGTGCGAGGTCTAGTAGCTTGTCGTTTGGGATTACTATTAATGTGTCTACTATGCCTTCCATTCGTTCTAGTCCTTCTGTTGCGTTTTCTATTCGTTTTGCTCCCTCGACGTTGAATGGTAATGTGACGACGCCTATTACTAAGGCGCCTTGTTTTTTTGCTATTTCTGCTATGACTGGTGCGGCACCTGTTCCCGTCCCTCCTCCAAGCCCGCAAGTTACGAATACTAAATCAGAATTTTCTAGTTTCTTTTTAATTTCTTGTTGTTGTTCTCGCGCGGATTCTGCTCCGATTCTTGGGTTTGAGCCGGCCCCAAGTCCTTTTGATAATTCTCGGCCAATTAGAATTTTTTGATCGGCATTTGTGTAGAGTAGGTCTTGCGCATCTGTATTGATTGCAATTATTTCTCCGCCTTTGATTCCGATTTCTCGCATTCTTGATGTTGTGTTGCCGCCTGCACCCCCTACTCCAACGACCTTTATTCGTGCGGCTTGTTTTTTTAAGATTTCTTCGAGCTCTCTGTCTATTTCTGAATTTATGTTTCGTGAGAATTGTGGTGTGTTATTTGTTTCACCTCTTTCTATGATATCTTCCATTTTTTGAAGAACGAATTTGGGTTTATAATTATTTATGAGGTGGAGTTTGTGTTTTTTCTTCTGTTATTTTGGAGTTAATTTTCATGCCTATAATTTCTTCGAATTTTGGAGCGAATATTTTTATGAATGGTTCGAATTGTTTCTCTGTTTTGAAAGTTATTGTGTTGTTGTTGATGTCGAAATCGAATTGTTTTTTGAATATAAAGTCTTGGAGGGCGTTGATTTTTTCTTTTTGGTCGGTTATTATTTTGTTGATTTTGTATGTGTATGTGACGTTTTTGCCGGCGAGTGGATTGTTGAAGTCGACGAGCGTTCGACCTCGGTCTGATGATAGGATTTTTACTAATTGGCCGTCGAGAGAAAGTTGCATTCCTTTTTGTGGTTCAATTTTTTGTGCGTGGAAATGTTTTGTTGGAATCATTCGGATGAGTTGTGGATTTCTTTTGCCAAATGCTTGTTCTGGTTTTAGATTTAGGTTATATTGTTTTCCGATTTCTTTTCCTTCGAGATTTTCGTCAAATCCTGTTGGGAGCATTTTGTGGCCGATTGATAGAATGAAGGGCTTTGGGTCGGTTTTTGGTTCTTGGTTATTAGTTTTTGGTAAATCGGATTTTATATTTGTGTCGAAGATTTCATTTGTGTTTGATATTCTCCCGGTGAATTCGATTTCAATGAAATCGTTTTTGTTTGTTTTTATCATATAATTTTTTGTGTCTTGAGTTTTTAAGATTTTGGGAATTATTATGCTTGAGAATATAAATTCTTATAAACAATATTATTATTTGTTTAGTATAGTTTTATTGAAACGCGTTGTTAGTACAAATTCTGGCTTGGTGGGAATTACTGAGGATGGTAAAGAGGTTTTTTATCTGCCCCGTCTCCATGTTCTTTGTCTTGCCCAAATGATAAGGGTGGTCTGATGAAAAAATCTCTTGTTGAAACAGCTAGGAATGATTCCAATCGTTATTATCAAATTAATAAAAGACTTGATGATGTCAAAAGTGGTTCTGTTTCTATTGCGTATGCTTTTTATTAAGAAAGAGGGATTTTAGAAAAGAAACCCAATGATTTTTGGGATGCTAATACTGAAAATTAATTTTAGGGAAGTTTTATAAATGAAATGTTTTTTGATGTACTATTATGGTAGCTAGAGTTATTGATGCGACGGAGATGCGGGTCGGGACGTTTGTGTTGATTGATGGCGTGGCACACCAGGTTAAGAAAATGGATGTTTCTAAGACGGGTAAGCATGGGCATGCGAAGGTTCGGTTTGAAGCTATTAATATTGTGAGCGGGAAGAAGAAAGTTAATGTTATTCCGGGTCATGATAAATTTGAGGTGCCGATGATTGATAAGAGACAGGCGCAGGTTCTTTCGGTTGTTGGGGATAATGCTAGTATTATGGATGGTGAGAATTATGAGAATTATGATTTGGTTGTGCCGGAGGATTTGAAGGATGCTGTTAAGGATGGTGTGACTGTTGAATATTGGGATATTGAGGGCGATAAAATTATTAGGAGAGTGTTGTGATGGCTACAAAGATTCATGCTATGCAAAATAGATTGCTTAAGAATGCGTTTGTTTGTAAGGATTGTAAACATAAGATGAGATTGGAGCCGTTGAAAATTTTGACGGGGAAGGCGCGGTGTCGGAAGTGTGGGAGGAAGGATTTTAGACCGGTTAGGAAGAAGTAGTTATAATATACAAATAATTATAAAGTAATGTTTTAGTTTATTTTTATGGAAGGACTATTGAAAGTTCATGCCTCTTATGGACAAGTTGATTGTTTTTATAGAACTTTTTCTGATGTTGGTGTGAGTGGGGACGATTTAGAGAAGTATTTTAAACGTGTCGCGACAAGATCGAAAGAAGGGGATATTGTTGTTCTTATGAGTCAGGAAGAGTTTGAAAAAGTAAAAAGTTTAGGATAATTTTTAAAGGGGGTTTAACTGATTGAAGAATGGTGAGCTTTTGGGTTTATGATGTTGGGTTTTTGGTTTTGTTTAGTTTGTTTGTGGTTTGGTTTTTGAGTTCGAGGAAGAAGAGCTTGAGTCGGCAGGGGATAATTTTTATGTATCGGACGCAGTTTGGGGTTGATGTTATTAAATATGTTGGGGATAATTTTAAGAAGGTTTTGTATGGGTTGAGGTATGTGATTGTTGGCGTTGGATTGGTTTTGATGGGAGTTATGGTTTGGATGTTGGGGCAGACTGTTGCGATTTATTTGTTGTATCCTGAGATTACGAAGGTGATTAAGGCGCCGCCGATTGCTCCGTTAATTCCGTATTTTCCGAAGTTGTTTGGGATGGAGAGTTTTTTCCCGCCGTTTTATTTTACTTATTTTATTGTTGCTTTGGC
The DNA here is from genome assembly GCA_964561955.1 of Candidatus Woesearchaeota archaeon. Taxonomy (GTDB): domain Archaea; phylum Nanobdellota; class Nanobdellia; order Pacearchaeales; family GW2011-AR1; genus JAGVXH01. The sequence goes on from CAZLQO010000015.1 coordinate 7,127, forward strand.
GATTGTGGCGATTGTGCATGAGTTCTCGCATGGGATTTATATGAGGTTGTTTAAGGTTAAGATTAAATCTACTGGGTTGGTTTTTCTCGGGCCGATTTTGGGGGCGTTTGTTGAGGAAGAAAAGACTGGGTTTAAGAAGAAGAAAAATTTGGAGCAGATGGTAATTCTGGGGGCTGGTGTTTTTGCGAATTTGGTTTTTGCATTAATATTTTATGGGCTTTATGTTGCGTTTTTCTTTAGTTCTTTTTCGCCGTCGGGTTATGTGTTTGATAGTTATGCTATTGCTATTGTTCCGTTGAATATTGTTGATGGCTTTGGTGAGTATAATAATTTGACTAGTGTTTTGACTTCGAATGGTACTTTTTATTTGGATGATGAATTGGCTGTGCAGTTGGAAAATGTTGGGAGTGATTATTTGGTTGCTTATGCTGAGGCGCCAGCTGTTTTGACTGGGATGAAAGGTGCGATTGTAATGGCTGATGATGTTGCGATTAAGAATCGTGATGATTTAAGATGGTTTTTGGAGAGTCGTGAGCCGGGCGATGAAGTTGTTTTTGTTACTGAGGATGAAGAGGGGGTTTATAGCTATGATGTTGTTTTGGGGGCACATCCTGAGGATTCATCTTTGGCTTATCTTGGGGTTGGGAATAGCGTCGGTGGGAATCGTGGTTTTGTGAGGAATATTCTTGATAGGTTTATGGGGTTCAAAGAGTCTTCGACTTATTATAAGCCGAATTGGGATGGGAATTTTGTTTATTTTGTTTATCATTTGCTTTGGTGGGTGATGGTGATTAATTTGTTGGTTGCTTTGTTTAATATGTTGCCGCTTGGGATTTTGGATGGCGGGCGGTTTTTCTACTTGGGTGTTTTGAGTGTTACTAAATCTAAGAAAGTTGCGAAGTGGGCTTACAGGGTCGCTGGCTATTTGATTTTGTTTGTGTTCTTGTTGATGATGTTCTTTTGGTTTGTGCGGATAGTTTAGCTCAGGGGCATATGTCCCTCAGCTGTGCACCTCATTATTTAAGCGAAACTTTGTTTTGTATTTATTGCAATTAAAATTTATTAACGGTTTTGTCATGCTCCGCACGACCCTGAACCTAAAATTTTATTTTGCGAGATTGAGGGATAATTAAAAGAGACTGTTTATGATTTAGGTAAATATTTAAAGGCGTTTGTCGTTGGTGGATTGAGCTTTGCTCTAACTAAATGAGGTGTGTGAAATGGTATTACCAAAAAGTCCAAAGGCGTGTGTGATTAAGATTAATTCTCTTAAGAAGCAATTGACGGCGATGGAAAAAAGGAAGAAGTCTCTTTCTGCTAAGAAGAAACCTGCTAAAAGGAAGGCAGCGAAGAGAAAAGTAGTTAAGAGAAAACCTGCTAAGAGAAAAAAGAGAAGGTAGGTAAATAAATTTTTATTTTTGTTGTATGTTTGGGTATAATAATTTTTGTGTAAAAAGTTACTTAGAAGGGTATGTCCTTATGTCTCTCTTTGTGTATTTCTAATGCTTTTTCTTCAGCAAGGCTTGATTTTTTTTCAAATTTTTGTTTATTTTTTTGTGATATCAAATTACTAAATTGAAATGCCCTGAAATAATTTGCTTTAAAATAATAGTAATCCTCAAGGGTTTCGAAAGAAATTTTTTTATTGTATAATAGTTCGCAATATTTTTGATAAATATCTTTCCCATTTTTCATATTATAAAAATATAATTCCGTCTTTTGTTAGGGCGGTGAATCGGACGCCGACTGGGAGTGAGAGTAGGGCGGATTGGAGGGCCATGTGTTCTTTCCCGTTGCCGGATGCAATTGAGAGTGCGACTTCGAGGTTATTGAATTTGCCTTTTAGTTTTGTTGAGAATTCTTTTTTTAATTGAACTAGGGATTTATTTGGGTCGAATTCTATGAAGTCGAATGGGATGCCTTGGACTGTGAATTCTTTTGCGAACTCTGGACCGACTATTATTATTTTTTCCCATTCGCCTTTTTGCATTAGTCCTGAGATTTGGCCCCATGTTCCTTTGCCGGTTGAGAGGAGTGCTACTAGTTCCATTAGGCTCCCTCTTTTAGAAAAAGAGGTTCCCTGGAATCAGAAAACTTCTTTTCCAATACTTCGTATTGATTTAATTTCATTGGTAGATATGGTTGCTTTATTATTTAAGGATTTATGTGATTAGGGGAAGTTTTATAAATGGGAATTTCGGTTTGTTTGTACTACTGTTAGTAGGAGGCTTTGCCGAAATAAATTCTAACAGTTTTATGAGTATGGAAATTAAGGAATCGTTGGTTGAATTGCGGAAGGAGAAGAAGCGGAAGTTTGTGCAGACGTTGGACTTGATTGTGAATCTGAAGAATTTTGATGTAAGGAAGGAGGCTTTGAATAGTTTTGTTTCGGTGCCGCATGGTGGTGAGAAAAAATTGGCTGGGTTTTTAATTAAGAGGTCTAAATTAATTGATAGTATTACCGAGGCTGATTTTGTGAAGTATAAAGAATTGAAGGACATTAAGAAGTTGGCGAAGAAGTACGATGCGTTTATTGCGGTTGCGCCGATGATGGCGAAGGTTGCGACGAAGTTTGGTC
>CAZLQO010000016.1:0-9365 GCA_964561955.1 Candidatus Woesearchaeota archaeon
AGCCTGTTCCGTATTGGATGTATGTTTCTGGGAATAATATTTTGAGGGAGAAAGTTCCGAGCAAGGTGGAAATGCAAAGAGAGTTGGCGAGCTATGTTGCGGAGAGAGTTAGTTATTGCGATTTTAGTGATTTCGAATCTGCGGGTTATGATATTTATATTGAGGACGGGAGTGCTTCTGTGAAGATAAATGATTTGGATGTTGATTTGGACGTGAGGAATAGGGTTACGATTTTTAAGGGTGAGAGTTCGGTTGTTGTTGAGGAGCATAAGTTTTCGGTTGGGAGTAAGTTGGGTAAGTTTTACGATATGGCGGTAGGTGTTTATAATTATGAGAAGGAGGTCGCGTTTTTGGAGGACTATGCTTTGGATGTGATGAGGTTGTATGCGCCTGTTACGGGAACGGAGATTGGTTGTACGCCGAAGATTTTTGTCGAGGAGAATATTAAGGAAGACATTGTTGGCGGACTTGTGGCGAATGTTGGGATGTTGAAGTTGAAAGGGAGTTATTATGATTTGGCTTCGGAAGGCGAGAGTTATTTTGTGACGGATGTTGGAGAGAGGATTGATGAGAATGTGAATTTTATGTATTCACCGAGTTGGCCGACGGCTATTGAGGTTTATGGGGATATGGTTGCGAAGCCGGTTGGGTTGCAGGAAGGTATGGGTATGATGGGTTTTTGTTATGTTCCTTATCATTTTGTTTATGATATTAATTTTCCGGTGTTGATTCAGTTTTATGATGAGAAGGAGATTTTTCAATTTCCTGTTGCGGTTGTGATTTCTAAGAATCAGGCGAGAGTTGCTTTGCCGACGACGACTGGGGCTTCTATTGAGTCGAGGGTTTGTGAGTTTGCTAACCAGGATGTTGATGTTTATACTTATGATGTTGATTTGAATCCGGTTGAAGCGAGGGTGCAGTTTAAGTGTTTGGATGATATTTGTGAGATTGGACGGACATCTGTGATGTCAGAGGCAACAGGTAACGGGCAACAGGTAACGGGCGAGGCGTTCTTGAGGGGGGAGTTTCCGCAGTGTGTGAATGGTTTTGTTGTTGCGAGTGCGGAAGGTTATGCGGATGTTAAGTATCAGATTTCGACGAATGAGGAGGACATTGCTAATATTATTTTGAATAAGAAATACGAGGTTGGTCTGGATTTGGGTGACGTGGATAAAGCACTAGTTAGTTTTGTTTCGGATGATTATTCTGCGACGGTGCTTTATCCTGAGATGGATTCGGTTGAGTTGGTCGAGGGTTATTATAATGTGAGTGTTTTTGTTTATGATGATTCGTCTTTGAAGTTTCCGGCGAGTAGTAGGAGTGAGTGTGTTGATGTTCCTGAGGGTGGGCTTGCTGGTTTGTTTGGGGCGCAGTCCGAGAAGTGCTATGAGATTAATGCGCCTGAGATGGATGTTGATTTCGCTGTTGTTGGTGGTGGTAAGACGATGGAGTATATTACTGCGGGGATGCTGGAAGAGGCCGTTGAATTAAATATTAAGATTCCTTTGTTTGGGTTGCCTGTTGACCTTGAGGGGTTGCAGACGAATTATCTTCGGGCTGAGGATGAGTTTGTTTATTTGGAGTTTGAATGATGGTTAAGAGATATTTAATGTTAGGGGTTTTGCTATTGATGATAGCGTCGGTGTCGGCAGTAGATCAATTTAGTGGGAGTACTGGTCCGAGTTATAGTGGGTCGACTGTGAGTAGTAGTTATTCGGGGGGGATTGGGAGTTGGCAGTATTATCAACCTAATTTTAATCGTTTGTATGCGGGGCAGATGGATACTTATTGGCCGATTTTGAGTAGGATGAAGAATGACCAATGTAACGCGACGAGTGATTTTATTATTGGAATTCCGCCTGGGGGTTGTACGCCCATGGTTGTAAGGAGTGATTTGTTGGCTGACCAGAATGTGCCGGTGTTTTGTGAGTTGTACGCGATAAAAGTTAATCCATTGATTAAGGTTTCGTCAATAAGGTCGATTTCTTTTACGGGGGATTATCCCGAGGGTGTTTCTGGGATTGCGTTCCATCCGGCGAGGGCGGCTGTTAAATCTTATGATACTTTGCTTGGGGATCCTTTGATAAATAATATTGGGTATGTTGTGATTATTTTGAAGAGAGAAAGGGTTGAGGATAATTTGGAGGAGTGGGTTGCGGGGAATTTGACGGCGACGATTCGTTATGATGCGGATGAGGCTTATGGGACTGGGCGGTCGGAATATTATTTACCGGTGATGAGTGATGATGATTGGGAGACGGATTATGCTCGGAATGCTTTTTGGAATGGGCGGGGTTATTTGAGAGTCGAGAGTGTTTATGACGATACGGCGAGGATTGAGGTTTTGACTTCTAAGGACAGGGTTGTTCAGACGTTTAATTTGAAGGTGGGGGAGACGAGTGCGTTGAGCTATTTGCCGGGTTATTATTGTCGGGCTGGTTTGAAGGTGAAGTTGAATAGTATTGTTGTGCCGGAGGATTCGGCTTTGTTAAATATTGATGGTGAGGAGATTTGGGTTCGGAAGGGTTCGAAGTTTTTGAATGATAAGTGTGTTGTTAGTAAGATTGATGTTGAGAAAGATAGGGTCGGGAATGTTAGTATTAGGTGTGCGGGGAATAGTAGTTTGAAGCCGTTGAGTTTGAAGGAAAGGAATGGGAGTGTTTTGAGAGATGGAGAGTGGGATAGGGGGGTTGATGAATATTTTGAGAGTGCGAGTAGTGTTGTTGATGAGTTGGTGGATGTTTATGGTTCTGAGATTAAGGAAACTGGGGAGGCGTTTGGAGAGGAGGCGTTGTATGCGCAAATTGTTTTGGCGGGTGAGCTTAATAAGTCTAAGACTCAGGCGGAGTTGATGGATAAGTTTATTGATAAGTATCCGTCGTCGAAGATTGTTGAGCAGGTTAGATATAAGAGGCAGGTGCTTAATGGGACGGATTTTAGTAATTCTTTGGTGAGTGTTTATGTTAATAATAAATTTCATTCTATTAGTGTTGTTGATTTTAAGAAAGTTGAAGAGGGAGAGAGGAAGGTTGATTTGAAGGTTGGGGGTAAGGATATTAAGAGTTTGAGTAAAGGGGATAATTTTGGTATAGGGGATGGTAAGAATATGACAATTAGTGATATTCAGCCAGGGAAGGTTAGGATTAGTTTTAAGAGTTTGAAGAAAGAAGAGAAGTCTGATGTGGTTTGGATTAATAATAATGAGCAGTATAGTTTTTATGGGGCTGATGTTTATGTTAGGAATATTGAGGTGAATGAGGTTGCTTATATTGATTTGATTCCTGAGGTTCAGCATACGAAGACAGAGGCTGATTTTAGTTTTAGGATTGGGATTGAGAAAAGGGGGATTGAGTTGTCGCCGGAGAAGGCAAATGAGATGATTAAGAATTTGAATGCGAGTATTGAGAAGTGGGAGGGGATTGTTGAGAAGTTGGGGAATGTTATTAGCGGGATGAAGGGTGCGTGTTTTGCGACGTCTACGGTTTTGATGTTGAAGAATGCGGTGAGTGGGTTTGGTGGTGTGGCTATGGCGAGGCAGAAGGTTATGGCGAAGTATAAAGGGATTTGTGATGCTAATTATAGTAGTATGTCGAGGACGGCGTGTTATAATTTGCCGGAGATTAGTGCGGGAATTGAGAAAGATGTTGTAGCGATGACGGCGGCGTTGAATAGTGTTAATGATAAGATGGATACTGCGCAGGGAGGGAATGTTCAGGATAGTGGTGGGTTGTTTGGTGGGAAGAATGTTGTTAATCAGGATGAGTATCTTAAGAGTTTGAGGGGGCAGATTGGTGGGGAAAGTGTTAGGGTGAATATTAGCGGGAAAGAGATTGAGGTTCCGTTGAGTGAGATTAAGAGTGTGTCAGAGTTGAGAGCGGTGATGTTGTATAAGGAGGCTGGTGGCGGGGTTGCTGGAGAGGTGGCTAAGGCGGAGATGGAACAGAGTTTGAGGAATACGGCGTTGTATGTCGAGGGGAAGAAAGAGCAATTTGATTTGGAGAAAGAGTTTGTGTTTGGGAGTATTTCATTTCCTGTTACTGTTTTGTCTGAGGGGATGAAAGCGTTTCCTGACAGGGGGAAGAGAATTAAGTTAGGGGATTTATCTTCTATTATCGGTGGTGTTGGGCTGGGTTTAGATATTGGGGATAATGAAGAGGTTGGTGCGCAGATTGTTCATGCGAATTCGAAGAATTATCTTTATTTGTTTGATAGCAAGGGGGCGCAGTTGGGGGTTTACGAGGTTAGTAAGGTTGGTAATGTGTTGAATGTTGCTAAGGAGATTGATGCACTTCCGAGGGTTAGTGGCGTTAGTGTTAGTATGGTGCAAACTGGGAGTTGTTCTAATCCATGGCCGCAGGGGAAGGCGACGGTTAGTTATTATGAGGCTGGGGATAATAAGGGATTGCCGGCGATTGTGCCGTTTGATTTGAAGAATGGTTGGTATGCGATGATTCCGAATTCGGGCGGGACGTTTTTAGATAATTCGCCTCAGGGTTATGCGGCGTCGGGAGATGTTAGGTATTTTAAGATTTGTAATATTGGTTCGGATAGATTGATGCATAGTGGGCAGGGCGATGATTTGTGCCAGTCGTTTGATGCGAATAGCGTCGGGAGTGTTGATAGTTTTGGTGGGTGTTCTGATGTTGATGTTAAGAAGTTGTATAATGATGCGAGGCAGGCGATTCGTCAGGCGTCGGAGCAGTATGGGAAGAAGGTGATAAATATTCTTAATCAGATGATGGAGTTGGGGCCGCCGATGAGCCAGGTTGGTGGTTTTGAGTGTCAGGATTTTATGAGTCCTGAGGAATGTAAGTTGATGTTTAATGTTTGTGACCCGGTGATTTGTCCGCCGTCGAGGTGTGATTTTGGGGGGAAGATGCCGGTGAGTGATGTGATTCAGACGGGGATTATTGGGAGTTTGGTTTTGTGTTTGCCTAATGCGGCGGATGGTATTATTATTCCTATTTGTTTGAGTGGGATTCATGCGGGGTTGGATTCTTATCTTTCTATTTTGAGGTCGGAGAAGGATTGCCTTGAGCAGAATTTGGAGAATGGAGAGATGGTTGGGATTTGCGACGAGATTACTTCGATTTACAAATGTGAGTTTTTCTGGAGGCAGTTGTCGCCGGTGATGGACCAGTTGTTGCCGAGTCTTGTTGCCGGGATTATTGCGCCTGGACAGAGGGTTCGTGGTGGCGGGGAGTATGCGTTGGTCCAGCAGTCGTGGAATACGATGCAACAGAGTGTTAGTTATTTTAGGGATGTTTATGCGCAGAATGCTTTTAGGGCGTTTCAGATGAAGAATACTGAGGAGGTTGGGAGTGAAATTTGTCGGGCGTTTGTTGGGACGAGTGTGCCGGCTTCGGCTGATTTGTTGGATAGCTTGCTTGAGCCGGAGAGTCCGACTCAGTTTTATGCGCAGTTCTCGGAGAATTTGTTTAGTGATGCGACGGTTCCTGCGACTTCTCATTATAAGGTTTATTATCATATTTATGCTGGGAATGATAAGGGGGTGCAGTATCGGGTTTATTTGAAGAATCCGCCGGCGACGAGTTATTATGCTTCTACTCCGAGTGTGTGGGTTGATTCGGGTTATATTGCGAAGGGTTCGGCTGCGGATGAGACGATTGATTTTACGGCGCCTGCTGGGTACAAGGAGTTGTGTGTTGTAATTGATGCTAAGGAGGAGTGTGGGTTTAAGTCTGTGACTACTGATTTCGGTTTGGATTTTGTTAAGGATAAGTATGTGCAGGAGCAGGCGAATGCGAGTGATATTAAGACGGAGAGCGAGTGTATTTCTGGGAGTCCTTCGGCTTTGTCTATGGTTGATTTGAATTTGCAGGCTGGTGCCGAGGAAATTGTTAATCCTGAGATTGCGATGAGGGGGATTGTTCGGGTTTGTGCTACACAGAGTCCGGGTACTGGTGTTAGTGATATGAGGTGGAAGGATGTTGGTTATTGTGGGGATAGTAAGATGAGATGTTGGTTGGATATTGATAGTGTTAAGAAGGATTTGGAAGTTGTCGAGGCGGTTGAGGGGACGTCGATTGCGATTTTGGATGAGAGGCGGGGATTGATTGAGAATGAGAAGATGACGCTTGAGGAAGTTAGGAAAGTTTTGGCGTTAATGAGCGAGAAGATTAAGGGGTTAATGGATAGTGATTTGAAAAGTCCGACGGAAGGGAAGGTTGTTGAGATTTTTGGAGAGCTTGCGAGGATTGTTAGTATTGATGGTAATGCGTTGGCTGGGACGAATGCGGATAGGGCTGAGGCGTTGGCTTTGACGGCGAGTGTTTATAGGATGATTGTTGTTGCGAAGAAGGAGGCTGGGGCGGGTATTGTGAAGCCGGCGCCGGTTAGTAGTTTAGAGACTGGAGGGTTGGAGCCGAAGGGAGAAGGTGAGGAATGTTTTGGAATTAAGGATTGTAAAAGTGGGTTAGCTTGTGGATTGGATGAAGTGAAGAATATGGATGTGTGCATTAAAGAAGGCAGAGAGGATGTTGTGGTTGTTAAAGAGGAGAAAAGTGCTACGATTTATATTGTTGAGCAGGGTGGATTGGTGACTAGTATTTATTTTATGTATGATGAAGGTTGGAGATGGTCTGTGGATGAAATGATTTGGATGGATATTTCTGAGACTATGGTTTCTGGAGGGGAGTATCAAGGGAAACGTCCGGCGACTAAGAATATAGAGATTATTGCTAATCTTAAAGGTAAGGGGCTTGAGGATGGGCTTGATGAAATTAGGAAGCGTTCTATTAGTGTTAGTGAGATTTAAAATGAGGGAAGGAGGATTCGAACCCCCGTAGGCATAAGCCAACAGGTCCTAAACCTGCCCCGTTTGACCGCTCCGGCATTCCCTCATTTGATTAGAAAAGTTTTTTGGTATAAAAGGTTGTTGGTGAAGCTGAAGCTTCAAGGCAATAGAGAATAGGTAATAGAGAATAGAAGGGGGCAATTTGGAGAACCTTCGGTTCTCAGATACATAGGCGGCCTTTGGCCGCCCTTCGGTAGTGTTTTAGGATTATTCGACTTTTTTCGTTTTCTTTTTTTCGTTTTCTTTTATTTTGAGTTTGTCTTTGAGGTCGAGGCGGTCGAGGAGTTCTTTGTATCGGTTTCGGATTGTTACTTCTGTTATTCCAGCGACGTCGGCGACTTCTCGTTGGGTTTTCTTTTCGTCGTTGATTAGTGCGGCGACATAGAGTGCGGCTGCTGCGATTCCTGCTGGTCCTCGCCCGGATGTGAGTTCGGAGATTTCGGCTTTTCGTAGGATTTTGAGGGCTTCGTTTTGGGCTTGGGGTGAGAGGTGGAGTGTTGAGGAGAATCTTGATATGTAATCTTTTGGGGAAGATGGTGTTACTTTTAGGCCTATTTTTCTGATTATGAATCTGTATGTTCGCCCGATTTCTTTTCGTTCGACTTCGGATGCGTTTGAGATTTCGTCGAGTGTTCGTGGGATGTTGTAGGAGCGGCAGGCGGCGTAGATACAGGATGCGATTACCGATTCCATTGAGCGCCCTCGAACTAATCCTCTTTGCAGAACGAAGTTGTAGATTCTTGCGGATTCGTCTCGAACTACTGATGGTAGATCTAAGAATGAAGCTACTCTTCGGAGTTCTGACATTGCGAGCCTTAGGTTTCTTTCTATTGATGTTGATACCCTTTCTTGCCATTTTTTTAGTCTTAGGTATTTTCTTGTTTGTTGTGTCGAGTCGAGTTTATATATGTCTGAGATTTCTCCGACGTTTGTGGTTAGTCCTTTGTCGAATTTTTGTAGAGAGATTGGGGCGCCGCCTCGAGATTTTTTTTCTGATTTATTGAATGAGCGAAGTTCGTGGGATGTATCTACCATGTTTTCTTCGACGAGTAGTCCGCATGTTCCACAGATTACTTCGCCTTTGTTCTCGTTATATATTAATTTAGAACTGTCGCACTCTGGACATTTTTTAAGGGCGGCCATAGTAAGATTTATAAAAGGAGTGGGTTTAAAAGGCTTTTGGTTGTTGTCGACGACAAATTAGTTTAGTAGGACTGCTTGTATGTTTCCTTCTTGTGATGGGCGGTTTGTGATTTTTGCTTTTCCGAGTTCGGTTTCTATAATTGCTCCTTTAATTAGAATGTTTTGTCTTGCTAAGAAAGTGTTTGATGGAGTTTCTAATACGTTTTTTATTTTTGTGTTTTGTGTTTTGTTTTTTGTTGTTATGTTTACGATGTCGTTGAGAAACGAGATTATTTTTTTTGAGCCGCCTCGTGTTTTGAGTGTTTTGGTTTTTTTATTCCCGATTTTTACAATTCTTGTTTGCGATTGTCTGCCGGTCAATTTCTTCTTCTTTGGCTTTTTATATTTGCCTCCACTTGTTTTTCTTCCAGTTTTCATTAAAGGGGGTGATAATTTTGATTTAAATATGTTTCTAATGGAGCTTCGGCTGTAAAAAAATTTAGAAATAGAATAATAAAAATAAAAAATTGGTTTATGCTACGTTAGATGTGCTTCCGGCTGAGCAGGTTTCTCCGTTGATGATTGCAGCAATTTTTACTACTGTAGGAGTTGGTCCAACTGTACCTGTTACGACTGCTGTTCGAACGCTGTTTACTCCGATAGAGTTGCTGTCTATTGCTGTGTTTGTCATATTGTTCACATTATTTCCGTATATGACTTGTACGCCTCCATCAATTATGCCTTCTGCACCATTTGAGACTGTTACTTCTAAGTTTGCCCCATTCATAGTAGCTCTTACTATTTGTGGATTTGCTAATAGGCAGCTTGCCTCTAGTTCTTTAGACTGGTCTGTTATTAATTTCCTGACTGGACTCCAAACTAAAGTAACGCCTGCGATAACTAATAGAATAATTAGAACAGTTGCAACGATTGCAGATAATCCTTTGTTGTTATACATTGTTTCCTCTTTAATTTAGTTGGTTGTATTAAGGTTTTTCTGGTTATAAATGTATTGTTTACGAGGAGCTTATGTAGAATTGTTGCCGTAGAAGTTCGCGATTTATTTTTTCTTTTCGCATGATTTTTTTTAGTGGGAGAATTTTTTGTAGCCAGCCGTCTTTTTCTGGGGAGCCGCAAATCGATGATGCCAATTTTTTTATTTCTTTGGAGATTGTGTTGGCGGAGTCAAGAAGCGTTATTGGTGTTTTGAATTTTGTGGCTTCTACCATTTTTTTATGATCTTTTATTTTTGCGAGGACGGGGAGGCTTGAGATTGTTTCGATTTGGTTGAGATTGTATTCGTGTTTTGGTGAGCGGATTTTGTTGACGATGATTCCTTCGATTGGGGTGTTTTGTTCTTTTGCGATTTTTGCGGCTTTGAGTGTTGTTGTTAGTGTGATGTTGTCTGGGGAGGTGACGAGGAAAA
>CAZLQO010000017.1:0-8776 GCA_964561955.1 Candidatus Woesearchaeota archaeon
AAGGTTATGTTGTTTCCGAAGGCGAAGGATGTTGAGGATGCGTTTCGGATTGTTGGGCGGCCTGCGGCGTTTGAGTATAAGTATGATGGGTTTCGGGTTATGGTGAACAAAACAGAGGACAGAGGACAGAGGACAGAGGACAGGGTTAAGGTTTTTACTCGTCGGCTTGAAGAGGTTACTAATCAGTTTCCTGAGATTGTTGAGTATGTTGAAAAGAATGTTGATGGGGATAGTTTTATTCTGGATTGTGAGGTTGTTGGGTTTGATGCTGGGACTGGGGAATATACGGATTTTCAGGCGATTAGCCAGAGGATTAAGCGGAAGCATGGGATTTCTGAGATGAGGTCTAAACTTCCTATTGAGTTGACGGTTTTTGATGTGATTTATTATAATGGGGATAGTTTGATTGAGGTTCCGTTTAGTGAGAGACGTGCTTTGATTGAGAAGGTTGTTAGAGAGGATGAGAAGAGAATTGTTTTGGCGAAGCAGATTGTTACTTCGGATGATTCTGAGGTTGAGAAATTTTATGAGGAGGCTTTGAGTGAGGGGCAGGAGGGGTTGATGGGCAAGAGTTTGTCGGCGCCGTATAAGCCTGGGGCTCGTGTTGGTTATGCTGTGAAGCTGAAGCCGGAGGATAATGATTTTGATTTGGTGATTACTGGGGCTGAGTGGGGGACAGGGAAACGGGCTGGGTGGCTTACCTCGTTCGATATTGCATGTCGAAACTCGGTGGATGACGGAGGACAGATGACAGATGACAGTGGGGAGCTGTTGGAAATTGGGAAAGTGTCGACGGGGCTTAAAGAGATTCCTTCGGAATCTGGTGACGGGCAACGGGTGACGGGTGACGGGGTGACATATAAGGAAATGACGGATATGTTGGAGAAGTTGGTTGTTGAGGTTGATGGGAGGAAGATTAAGGTTCGGCCTGAGATTGTTGTTTCGGTTCAGTATCAGAATGTGCAGAGGTCGCCGACGAATTCTTCTGGGTTTGCTCTTCGTTTCCCGAGAATATTGAGGCTAAGGGGAGATAGGGGTGTTGATGATATAGCGACGCTGGATGAGGTTGAGAGGGAGAGTAATTAGTCGAGTTTGTCGACGGATTAATCAAAGCCTTTATAAAGGGAATTTTTTATATAGTATTGAATGGCAGTGGCGAAATCTAAGAAGAATACTTTTTTTAAGATTCAGAATATTGTTGCGACTACTTCTTTAGAGAAGGATGTTTCGTTGACGAAGCTGGCGAGGACGCAGCCGAATACGGAGTATAATCCTGATACTTTTCCTGGGTTAGTTTTGAGGGTGAAGAATCCGAAGAGTGCGGTTTTGGTTTTTTCGTCGGGGAATTTGGTTTGTACTGGGACGAAGTCGGTTGCGCAGGTTAAGGATGTTGTTCAACAGGTGATTAAGCAGTTGCGGAAGATTGGGGTGAATGTGACGATTAAGCCGAAGATTACGGTGCAGAATGTTGTGGCATCGGGAGCGATTAATTTGGATTTGAATTTGAATGTTTTGGCTTTGGAGTTGGAGAATACGGAGTATGAGCCGGAGCAGTTTCCTGGTTTGGTTTATAAGTTGGATAATCCGACGGCGACGTTTTTGTTGTTTAGTAATGGGAAGTTGGTTTGTACTGGTACTAAGAATCGGGCGCAATTGGATGATTCGATTGTGCAGTTGAATAAGAATGTTCGAGCGGCTTTGAAGAGGATTAAGGAGATGGCGAAGAAAAAGGGTGGGGATGAGTTTTAGTTGTTGTGGAGTATAATAGTTTTTATATAGGGCTGATTTGTTTTTTTTGCATGAATGGCGAGGTGTTAATTCTTGCTGACCCGAATGGTCGGGCTTGGGATTTTGCGAGGAGCGTTTATGAAAAGTTGAACTCTAATCCCGAGAGGCTTGTAAAGTATCGACTTGGGGAGGTTGAGATTCGGAAGTTTAACGACGGTGAAATTTTTGTGAAGGTGTTGGTTAGTGTTCGGAAGAAGAGTTGTTTTTTTGTGCATGATTCGTCGATGGCGCCGCAGGATTGGGCTATGTCTTTGGTTGAAGTTAATGATGCATTGGCTCGGAGTTCGGCTGAGATGATTTACAATGTTTTGCCTTGCATGAAATATTCTCGACAGGAGAGAATGACTGAGCCTCGGACGCCGATTAGTTCTGGGGTTTTGGCTGAGATGATTGGGATGAAGGCTGATGGGGTTATAACTACTGATTTACATAATCCGGCTATTACTGGGGCTTATAAAATTCCTTTTGATAATTTGAAAGCGTATGTCACAATTATAAAATATCTTAATTATAGGTATCCGGATTTTTTGAAGAACCTTGTGATTGTTGCGCCGGATGTTGGGAGTGCGGAGATGGCGAATTCTTATGCCAAGAGGCTTGGTGGGGATGTTGCGATTACGAGCAAATCTCGTGAACGGGCTGGGGTTGTTGGTGAGATGAAAGTGATTGGGGAAGTGAGTGGGAAAAATGTTTTGCTTGTCGACGATATGATTGATACGGCTGGGACGCTTTGCAAGGCGGCTGGGATTTTGAGGAATAAGGGGGCGCTTAATGTTTGGGCTTGTGCGACGCATGGGCTTTTTAGCGTTGATGCTTTGGAGAAGTTGAGTGCTTCGTGTCTTGACAAGGTGATAGTCAGTGATTCTATTCCGCAGAAAAGTTTGGGAAGGATAGAGGTTGTTTCTTTGGTTGATTTGTTTGCTGAGACAATTGGGCGTATTGCTCATGGACGGTCGGTTAGTGAGTTGTTTCGGTAGGTTGGTTTTTAAAGTTTGGATTGTCTGGTTATTTATGGCGATAGAATACGAAGAGATTACGGAGAAGATTATTAAGGTTTTTTATAAAGTTTATAATGTACTTGGAGATGGGTTTTTGGAGAAGGTTTATATTGGGGCGATGAAAGTTGAGTTTGATAGGATTGGGTTGAGATGTGTTCGGGAGATGCCGATTAAAGTTAATTATGAGGGAGTTGTGGTTGGGGAGTATTTGGCTGATTTTTTGGTTGAGGAAAAGGTATTGGTTGAGATTAAGGCGATTCCTGAATTGAGAGATAAGGATGAGAGACAATTGAAGAATTATTTGAAAGGGACTCTGGTTGAGGTTGGGTTGTTGATGAACTTTGGGGATGAGCCTAAGTTTAGAAGACAGATTTATTTGAATACTAATAAGAAAGGGTGTAACTTGTAGGGTAAAGTTTGGGGGGGAGATTTGGGCGGATTTGGCGGATATGGGCGGATTTTTAAAGATTGGATTGTTGGGTTTGTTATGGTTAATTTTAGGGAATATGTTACGGCGTCGGGGTTAAGGATTTTTGGCGGGAAGAGTGCGGAGAGTAATGATGAGTTGGTGAAGGGGGCTGGGAAGAATGATGTTATGTTGCATACGTTGGCTCCGGGAAGTCCGTTTGTTAATGTTGGGGAAAAACCGTCGAAGAAGGATTTGAAAGAGGCGGCGGTTTTTTGTGCGAGATATTCTCAGGATTGGCGGGATGGGAAGAGGGATGTTGTTGTGAATAAGTTTTTTCGTAGGGATATGAATAAGTCTTTGAAGATGAAGGCTGGGCTGTGGAAGGTTGGGAGGTCTGAGGGGGTTGTTGTTAAGAAGAATGAAATTTTAGGGTTTGGGAAATTAATTATTTAATTTTTTTAAAACTTCTTTCTTCATAATTTCTATTGGTGGATTTATACCTAACCAAATTCGAAGACTCTGTGCGCCTTGGTGGACGAGCATGTTTACTCCAGAGATTGTTTTGCATCCGATTGATTCTGCGTCTTTGATTAGTTTTGTTTTAAGTGGGTTGTAGACTGCGTCGAAGATTATGTGGTTTGGTTTTAGGAATTCTTTTGGAATTGGGGATTGTTCGGTATTTGGGTGCATTCCGATTGATGTTGTGTTGACTATGATGTCTGCTTCTGGTAATTGGTTTTTGGTTGTTAGTTCTTGGTAGTCTATGATTTTTGCGTTTAGGTTTAGTTGTTGATTTAGGTTGATTGCTTTTTGTTTGGTTCGGTTTGTTAGGATTATGTTTGCGTTGTTGTTTTTTAGGGAGACTAGGATTGCTCGTGATACGCCGCCGGCTCCTATGACTAGGACGTTTTTGTTTTGTAGATTTATTCCTTCTTCTTTTAGGGATTCTTGGAAACCTACCCAGTCGGTATTGTCACCAACAATCTTTGATTGTTGGAGTTGGGAGTTGGG
This sequence comes from Candidatus Woesearchaeota archaeon, assembly GCA_964561955.1. Lineage (GTDB taxonomy): Archaea > Nanobdellota > Nanobdellia > Pacearchaeales > GW2011-AR1 > JAGVXH01. The sequence goes on from CAZLQO010000017.1 coordinate 4,207, forward strand.
AGTTGGGAGTTGGGAGAAAGATATTGTGTTTACGGCTTGGATTTGTTTTGCTTCGTTTTTTATTTCGTCGAGGTGTTTCATTACTTCGACTTTGTGTGGGATTGTTACATTGAGTCCGTCGTAGTCTGTTGTTTCTATGAATTGTTTTAGGTTTTCTGGGATGACGTCTATGGCGTCGTAGGTGTGTGGGAGGTTTAGTTTTTTGAAGACTGCTTCGTGCATTGGTTTTGAGAGGGAGTGTGCGATTGGGTGACCGATTACGCCGAATTTTTTTGGTTGCATCTGGTAGGAAGATTTAAGAGGTTTAAGAAACTTTTTATCTAATGAAACCGATTAAGAGATTGCAGATTGGGAAGGCGGGACTTAGCGATGCATTTGTTGAGCAGGTTAGGTCTATTTTTGAGAACGAGAAAATTTTGAAGATTAGTATTTTGAGATCTTGTTGTAGAGATAAAGGAGAGGCTGATGAGATTGGGAGGAGGTTGATTGAGTTGCTTGGGAAGAAATATGATTATAAGTTGGTTGGGTATGTTTTGACGGTGATTAAGCTTAGGAAAGAGCGACGGTAGGTTTATATAGTAATTTTTTGATTTGTTTTTAGTTAACGGGCTTCGGCTTGTCTATCTCCGAGAGGAGAGCTTAATAAAATGGCGAAGGAAATATTTGCGAAGGATGCTGAAAAGTTTGTGCCAGCTTTGGCTTTGAAGTTGAAAGAGTTGCCTGATTTTGAGATTCCGGAGTGGGCTAAGTTTGTTAAGTCTGGTGTTTCGAGAGAGAGGCCGCCGGTTGATGATGATTTTTGGTATGTTCGGGCTGCGAGTGTTTTGAGGCAGTTGTATATTAAGGGTGTCGTCGGTGTTGGGCGATTGAGGACGAGATATGGTTCGCGAAAGGACAGAGGAGGGAAGCATTGTGTTTTTAAGAAAGCGAGTGGGAAAATTATTAGAGTGATTTTGCAACATGCTGAGGCGGCTGGGCTGGTTGAGAAGGTTGATAGGATGCAACATGGTCGGAGGCTGACGGAGAAAGGTAGGGATTTTTTGGATTCTATTGAGGTGCCTGAGAAGGTGATGCCTGATGGTTCTGGATGGACGGTGGCACCCTTGGTGCATATGGTAGAGGTTAGTGGGCAGGCATTAGAAGCTGAGGAAGAAGCTGAGGAAGAAAATGTGGAGGCTGTTGAAGATGGCGAGTAGGAAAGCAAAGATGCGGAGCTCGAAGAAGAGGCATTTGGATCGGGCGCAGAGACAGACGAATTGGGCGCCGTTTTGGACTGTGTTGAAAAAGTTTGGGAAAGGGAAGAAGGTTCATCCTTCGAGAATTACGCATGTTAAGAGGGCTTGGGCTAGAAGTAAGTTGAAAATTAAACCGCGGAAGATGAGGAAGGCGAATTTAGGATGATGGCGAAAAAATTTGTTAAAGCTATTCCGAGAAGTTGTTTTGGAGTTGGTTCTAATGGTAAAAAAGTTTTTGAAGAAAGAGAAGAGATTGTTTTACTTGTTTTTAATGATGCTTCTGTTATGCCTCTATGTAGATGTTATGAAAATCTTTCGACCGGACGCTGTAATCCTAATGGGGATAATGATGTATATGGGCATCCTGATGATTATGGAGTTTGTGTATTTTATTCGGGAGGACAAAATGGCTGAAGATAAGGAAACCAAGGAAGAGAAGAAGGAAGTTAAGAAGCTTGATAATGTTAAGAATAGTCCTGAGAATAAGGCAGCGATTGATGCTAGCGAGGGGAAGATGAAGTCGGAGGTTGTAAGTCGGAAGTCGGAAGTCGAGGGCAAAGAAAAAAAGAGGGTTGAGAAGTCGAAGAAGGATAAGAAGAAGGGCAAGGAAGTTGTTGAGTTGGAGAGGGAGTATGTCGTGCCGTTGAGACGTGGGTTTTTGAATGTGCCAAAATATAAGAGGGCGAAGAAGGCGATTCGGATTTTGAAAGAGTTTATGGTTCGGCATATGGGTGTTCGCGATGGGGATTTGGGGAAGGTTAAGATTGATATGTATTTGAATAATGAGATTTGGTTTAGGGGGATTAAGAAGCCATTGAGTAAGGTTAAGGTTAGGGCTAGGAAGGTTGGTGGGATTGTTTATGTTGAGTTGGCGGAGTTGCCTGATGTTGTTGCTTTTGCTAAGGCGAGGGATATTAAGAGGGTTGCTAATATTACTAAGACTAAGAAAGTTAAGAAGGTTGAAGAGAAGAAAGAGGCTGATGCTGATAAGGATGGGGTTGATGATAAGAAGGAAGAGGTTGAGGATGTTAGGTCTGGGGCTGAGAAGGCGGCTAGGGTTGAGAAGGCTGTTTCTAAGGAGATGAAGCATACGGCTCAGGGGAAACATTTTAAGAAGACGATGCCGGTTCGGAAGGCGTTGAAGAAGTAAGTTTATTAATTTGAATGATTTTTATGTTTTATGGAAATTATTAGAAATGAGTTGCGAGAGTTTGCTGATTCTGAGAAGGCGAAAATTTTGCAGGGGTTTTTTAAGACTGGGATTGGGCAGTATGGAGAGGGGGATGTTTTTCTTGGGGTGAGTGTGCCGAATTCTCGGAGGGTTGCTAGGAGTGCTGTTGGTCGTGTTGGATTGGATGTGATTGAGGAATTGTTGAAGTCTGAGTTTCATGAGGAGAGGTTGGTTGGGGTTTTGATTTTGGTTGAATTATTTAAGGATAATCCTAAAGGGGTTTATGACTTTTATTTGAGGAATTCTAAGGGGATTAATAATTGGGATTTGGTTGATTTGTCGGCGCCGAAGATTGTTGGGGGGTATCTTTTGGGTGAACCAAAAGAGGAAAGCTCGCCAAGGGAGGGAAGACTCCCTTTTGGGAAAGGCTCGACTTCGTCGGGAAAGCTCAGCTTCGCTGGAGACTTGGCAAAGAGAGACCGGAATGTGCTTTATGATTTGGCTAGGAGTGAGAATTTGTGGGATAGGAGGATTGCGATTGTTTCGACTTTTGCTTTTATTCGGGCTGGGGAGTTTGATGATACTTTGAGGATTGCTAAGGTTTTGTTGGGGGATGAACATGATTTGATTCATAAGGCTGTGGGGTGGATGTTGAGGGAAGTTGGGAAGAGGGATGTGGATTTGTTGAGGGAGTTTTTGAGGGAGAATTATTCTGATTTGCCGAGGACGACTTTGCGGTATGCGATTGAGAGGTTTGGGGAGGATTTAAGAAAGAAATATTTGTTGGGTGATTATGAAAGATATTAAAGAATTGTTGGATTTTGGGTTGATTAATATTGATAAGCCGGCTGGGCCGACGTCGTTTTCGGTGAGTGAGTTTGTTTGTCGGAAGTTGGGATTGTCTAAGACTTCGCATATGGGGACTTTGGACCCGAAGGTGACTGGGGTTTTGCCGATTACTTTGGGACGGGCTTGTAAGTTGGCTGGGTATTTTATTAAGCATGATAAGAGTTATGTTGGGGTTTTGGAGACGCATAAGGTTTGTGATATTGTTGAGTTGCAGAAGTTGATTGATGAGAATTTTGTTGGGAAGATTAGGCAGACGCCGCCGCATCGGTCGGCTGTCAAGCGAGAAGAAAGAATAAGGGAAGTGTTCTTTTGGAAATTGTTGGAGGCTTCTGATAATGGGAAGAGTTTTTTGTTTGAGTGTAGGGTTGAGGGGGGGACTTATATTAGGAAGTTGTGTTCGGATTTGGGGGATATGATTGGTGGGGGACATATGGCGTCTCTTCGAAGGATTGAGGCTGGTATATTTTCCGAAGAGATAGGTGGGAGTAGGGAGGTGAGAGGTGGTAGGTGGCGACTTGTTAGCTTGTATGAGTTTGAGACTGCTGTTGAAGCTTGGAAGAATGGGGATGATAGTTTGTTGAGGAGGATGGTTGTTCCGGCTGAGGAGGCGATTCGGGAGGTTTTGCCTGTGGTTGAGGTTGATAAGTCTGCTTTGAAATCGCTTTATATTGGGAGGCCGTTGCTGGCGAGAAATGTAGTTTCTCGAGGTGACGGGTTACAGGTGACAGGAAACGGTTATAAGATTAAAGAGGATGAGGTTTTTGCTTTGTTCTGTGGGGATGTTTTTGTTGGGACATATAAGAGGATTGGGGGAGATGCTCTTTTCGGGCGGGCTGAGTTTGTGAAGAATTAATATATAGGTTGTAGGATAGATTTGTTTTTAAGTGGAGTGTTCTTACTTGGATAATGGAAGAGGATAAGATGGGCAGTGAGGCAATAAAACAGGATGAGTTTTTGATTGAGGCTAAGGATTTTTTTGAGGTAAATAAGAAGGAAATTGGGAAGGTTGCGAAGGGCGGGGAGAAAGTTGTTGAGGTTGATTTTGATGTCTTGTCGGCGCATTCGCCTAGTTTATCTGAGGCCTTGATTGATAGGCCAGAGGAAACGGTGCAGATGTTGGAGGTTGCATTGGAGGAGTTGGAGTGGGCGCCGAATGACGCGAGGGTTAGGTTTGTTAGCATTTCGAAGGGGCAGGAACTTTATATTAGGAATATTCGGTCGAAGTATTTGGGGAAGATGATTGGGATTGAGGGAATTGTTCGGAAGGCGTCGGAGGTTCGGCCGTTGGTTACGAATGCGAAGTTTGAATGTCCGA
>CAZLQO010000018.1:0-8540 GCA_964561955.1 Candidatus Woesearchaeota archaeon
ACCGCCTATCCGAAACCCTAAACTCCTACCCCGAAAAAAAACAGTTTCAAATCATGCAACAACTAGGCAAACAAGTAGCCCTCCTCCACCAAAACAACATAATCCACGGCGACCTAACAACCTCCAACGTAATTCTATCGACCAGCAACAAGCGACAAGCGACAAGCGAAGATAAACTTTTCCTCATAGACTTCGGTTTATCCTATATCTCAACAAAAACAGAAGACAAAGCAGTCGACCTCCACCTAATCAAACAAGCCCTCGAAGCCAAACACTTTAGATCACCAGATCACCTACTGGGCCAAAACCACACCGCCCTCTTCAAACAATTCCTAAAAGCCTACAAAAACAAAGAAGTCATCGAACGACTAAAAATAGTGGAAAAACGCGGCCGATACAAACACTAACCCCTAGATTCTAAATACTTATTAACATCAACACTAACCCCAGGGCACAATTCCAAAACTTCACTACTCAACCCCCACTCAGAAACAAAGCGCCTCGCCCCTTCTATTTTACCAACATCCTTAAAATGACTAACCATATCCTCTTTAACAATTTTCGCAAATTCATCAATAGCTTCCGATTTTCCTTTCTTTATCTCTTCATTGTGTACATTACGAAAATTCAAAGAGGTCACATTCCCCAAAAAATTCACCGCTCGATAATAATTAACTGCCGTATCTCTACAAAAACAACTCTCAACCGCTTTTGCCCCTCCAAAAATTCTTATGCTACTGACCGATTTATTTACAGCCCCAGTAACAATATCAACATTCTTTACATCCGAACAATTAAAACTTATTGCCCCCTCCCTCTTGCCCATATTCTCAAAATAATCACAACTATAAACATACTCTCCCATTGGCAAAACAACCCCCCTGCCATTTTTTTCATACTCAGGAATTCCACTCAAAACGCCCAAACTAACACCTTCGCCATATGTATCTTTTTCCCCCTCTCCATCACAAGAACGCGCCACGACCTCCGGCTTAAACACCAAAACAGGCCACCCAACAATACCAGCCAACCCATCCCCAACCTTTTCAAATACTTCTTTCGTAGTAAAACAATCAACTACCTCTTCTGCCCCTAATCTATCTAGCTCCATCCAACCAAAAACCAATCCCTCCTTTAAAACTATTATTATCCTCAACAATACACTTAAAAATTCCCAAACTCTCTCAATATCACTAGCCCCGTAGTCTAGTGGTCAAGGATACAGCCCCTTGGAGGCTGGGACCCCGGTTCGAATCCGGGCGGGGCTATGACTCATTTAATCCTTAACTTTAAAAACCATTATTTACACAAACTATCATGGAACAACTAACCAAACCACACTGGGTCAAAATAGGAGAACCCGAACTAAAAAAAATAATTTTAGAACTCTCAGAAAAAAACTCACCCTCCCAAATCGGCTTCATCCTCCGAGACCAATACGGGATACCGACGACAAAAATCTTCGGCAAAAAACTAAAAACCTATTTAGAAGAATTAAAAATAAATCGAAACGAAGACCTCGAAAATGCAGAAAAAAAAGTCGACAGCTTAAAAGAACATCTTAAGAAAAACATAACAGACCGAAGCGCAAAACACAAGCTACAACACGCACAATCAAGACTCAACATCACAAGAAAATACTTCGGCATTTCAATCCGAGACCGAAAGAAAAAGTAACACCTAAAACCTTTTAAGTTAACTCAAATTATCTACCTAATGCTAAAAGAGGTCAAACAGTTTACAGAAGAGTTTCTAAAACTATCAGAAAACAAACCAATCAGAATCATAAGCCATTACGACACCGACGGAATCACATCGGCAACAATCCTCGCGAAAACATTAAAACGCCTCGACAAAAAATTCACACTAAAAATAGTCAAAGGTCTCGAAAAACAAACTATTGAAAAAGAACTCGCAAAACAACCAAAAGAATTAATTTTATTTTCAGACCTCGCTTCAAGCAGCCTCGACTATTTCCAAAACCTAAAAGAACCAATTTTCATAATAGACCACCACGAGATAGACAGAAAAAAACTAAACAACAAAATAAAAATCATAAATCCCCACCTCACAAAAAATCCAAAAGACAACGATTGCACAGGAGCCGGACTCTGCTATCTCTTCTCAAAGACAATCTCCCCAAGCAATCAAAACCTTTCAAATCTCGCGATAATCGGAATGATTGGAGACCGTCACGAATCAAACCTTTCAAAAATAAACCAACAAATAATAAACGACACTGCCGACCTCAACATAAAAAAGGGGATCGTACTCTACCCAGCAACAAGACCCTTGCGACGAGCACTAGAATGGTCAACGTCACCATACATACCAGGAGTAACAGGCAACGGACAAGGCGCAATAGAAATTCTACGAGAAACCGGCATCCCATACGAAAAAACTCTCCTTGAACTCAGCGACGGAGAAATGTCAAAATTAATAACAGCAGTCATGATAAGAAGAGCCCGACACAATAAAATCGACGACATAATAGGAAATTTATACATCCTAAAATTCTTCAACACGAAAGAAGACGTCCGAGAAATATCAGTCCTAATAAACGCCTGCTCAAGACTCGGATACAGCGATATAGCAATATCATACTGCCTCGGAAACGAAAAAGCAAAATCCCAAGCACTAGACATCTACACAGAATACAAACAAGAATTAGTTTCAGGATTAAAAGTCGCAGAAAAAATGGAAAAAATAAAAGGCAAGGGTTTTGTAATATTAAACGCAAAAGACCAAATCAAAGATGCCATCGTCGGAACAATCTGTTCAATGCTCTCATCCTCCCCAACTTACACCAAGGGAACAATATTAATAGGCATGGCATATAACGAAGACAAGATAAAAGTCTCAGCAAGGGTAGTAGGACATGAAGGAAGAAATCTGAAAGAAGTCTTAGAAAAAACCCTAACAACCTTCAAAATCAAACACCCAAAATCAATTACAGAAGTAGGCGGACACCACTTCGCCGCAGGATGTTTAATCGAAAAAGCAAAAGAATATTCCTTCATCGAAACGCTAAAAAAAGAATTAGAAATAGAAATTGTAAAAGTTTAGCTAACCAAAACTGCCCACTGAGCAAAATCCTAATTTTTAAAAGCAATCCCAAACCTTAAAAACAAACCCTTTGTCAAAATATATGGAAACAAAAGGAAAATTCATAAGAGTGAATTGCTCTAAATGCAAAGCCTCACAAGTCATCTTTGGGAAAGCCTCCACGAAAGTTAGATGTCTTGGGTGCAACACAGTTCTAGCACTACCATCAAGCGGCAAAGCAAAGATGCGCTCAAGAATAGAAGAAGTTCTATAAATTTAAATAAGCAAACTCATTAACATTAAAATGGAAGAAGGAGACTTAATATTATGCAAAGTAAAGGAAGTAACAAACACAATCACATCCGTAGAAATGCCAGACGGGGAAGAAGGAACAATAATCTCATCTGAAATCGCCCCCGGACGAATCAAACTAATGCGACAATACGTCGTCCCAAACAAACAAATCGTTTGCAAAGTTCTAAAAATCGAAGGCAACCACGCCCACCTCTCACTAAGACGAGTAACATCAAAAGAAAAAAAAGAGGTCATGCAAAAATTCAAACAAACCCAAGCAATCAACATCGCCTTCAAACAAATCCTCGACAAAGACGAAGAAAAAATAAAAGAAAAAATTCTCAAAGACTTCGAAAATCTCCCATCCTTTATTGACAAAATAAAAGAAGATGAAAAAATAATCTCAAAATACATACCGAAAGAAAAACAAGAAGCCATAAAAAAAATATCGGAGAAACGAAAGAAAAACGAAGAACTTAAACAAAACATAAAAATCAAATATCTCGAAGACGACGGCATAAAAAAACTTAAAGAAATATTCAACCTCGACAACAAAAACATATCAATAACTTACATCTCCGCCGGCAACTTCAGACTCAAACTAAAAGTTCAAGACTTCAAGCAAGGCAAAAAAGAAATGGCTGAAATCATAGAAGAATTAGAAAAACGAGCAAAAAAATACAACTGCGAATTCCACGCCACCGAAGAAAAATGAAAATTAAATTACCCCCCAAAAGAAAATTTTCATTTATTAACGAAGCTTCCACGGTTCGCGAATATAAGTTTTCTGATTCCAGGGAACCTCTTTTTCTAAAAGAGGGAGCCTTATGAATCTAAAAAAATGCCAGACCTGTAAAACCTACACCCTAAAAGACAAATGTAAAAAATGTGATACTGAAACAACATCCGCACACTACAAATTCATAAAAATCAGAAACGCCCCTCCTCGCTCAACCCCCTTCAAAAGAAAATAGGAGCTCCTTAACTTTTTCCATATCCGCTTCCCAAAGCGGAGTCAACTTAGTCCGATTATAAATTATCGCCGCCGGATGAAACAACGGAATCAACTTAATTTTCAACCCATCAATCTCAATATCCTGAACCTTCCCATGAACCTGAGTTATCCCAACCTGTGAACCCATCTTATCAACATCCCCCATAGCCAGAAAAAACTTCGTCGCATAATTCCCAAGCGAACAAACAACTTTCGGTTTCATCTCCCGAATCTGCTTCAACAGCCATGGTGTATGCGCCCTAATCTCATCAGGCGATGGGTCCCGATTCTCCGGCGGCCGACACTTCAAAATATTCGCAACATAAACCTCTTCCAAACTAAGCCCAACATTAGCCAACAACTTATCCAAATTCTTCCCAGCCGCCCCACAAAACGGAATCCCCTGCTCATCCTCATTCTTCCCCGGCGCCTCCCCAACAAACAAAATATCCGCATTCAAATTCCCCTTCCCGACGACAATATTAGTACAGCCCCTAAACAAATCGGTCCTCTTCACCAAAGCCGCCTCCAAAAAATTAAACTCACTCGACTTCTTATTTGATTCCATAAATAATAATACTTCCAATTCTTAATAAATTTACGCTCTCGCGAAGAATTGAACTCCGATTACACCGACCGCAACGATGTGTTCTATCCATTAAACTACGAGAGCCAAAAACCAAACACAAAATATATTCTTAAAATTATCTACTCAACAATAACTAACAACTTTGATTCTTAGCAAACTTAGACAAGGCGGATGATTCCGTGGCGTACAGGCGTACGCGAGGGTTAGTCAAACGAAGTATAAGTTACCAAGAATCAAAATTAAACCTCAACGTCCTTCAACCCGTCAGTCTCAATCATAAACGCAGTCGCATTATCAGGCAAATCAGGGCTATCAATCAGCTTAGCTATCCTCGAATCTTTCTTCCCTCGACGAAGATAAATTCTATAAGTACAAGCATGCCCGACAATATTCCCACCAATAGCCTTCGTCGGGTCCCCAAACAACTGCGCCGGATCAGACATAACCTGATTAGTAACATAAACCGCCAAATTATTTTGCTCAGCAACTTTCATCAAATCATGCAAATACCTATTCAGCCTCTGCTGCCTATCCGCCAATTGCCCCCGCCCCGAAAACTCCGCCCTAAAATGCGCCGTCAACGAATCAATAATCATCAAACGAATCGGCTCACCATCCTTAATCATCTCCGCAACTTTCTCCAACAATAACATCTGATGGTCAGAATTAAAAGCCCGAGCAACCAAAATATTCTTCAACACCTTATCCCCATTCGCCCCAATCCCCTCGGCAAACTGCCTAACTCTCTCCGGACGAAACGTCCCCTCCGTATCAATATAAACCGCCTTCCCATTCGCACCACCCTGCTCAATCGGCAACTGAACCCCGACCGCCAACGACAAAGCCAGCTGAGTCTTCCCCGAGCCATAAGCCCCGAAAGCCTCAGTTATAGACTTAGTCTCAATCCCTTTCCCCCCAAGAAGCTCATCTAAATTCTTAGACCCCGTCGTAATATGAAACAATTCCTTCCTCTTCTCCTCGTGCGCCAACCCATCCGAAAACCCCAAATCCATCATCTTCCTCGACGCCTGAATCGCCTTCCTCGCAACCGCCTCACTCATCCCAGCCATCTCAGACAAAATCGCCGGAGTCAAAACAGCCAACCCCATCAAATCATAAATCCCAGCCGCCTCCAACTTCGCAACCGCCCCCGGCCCAACACCCGGCAAATCAATCAACTTCGCCTCATCTTTTTTCTTCTTCTCGGCTTTCACTTCCTTCACTTCTTCATCCCCAGAAACAGCATCTTTAATATCATCAACATCAGATTTCTTGACCATCCCAACAAAAACCCCCTTCCCTTAATAAGCATTTATATAATACAAAACAACCAATCCAATATCACCCAACAACAACAAAACAAAAACAACTGTTTCCAAAATCCCCCCACTCCGAACAAACCCCTTAACCCTATATCTAAACGGCCAAAACAATCCAACCCCACTCTTAGTCCAACAATCCAAAAACAAATGCGAAACATACCCAACGAAAAACCCAAACCCAGCCCAAAGATTAACACTACCTAATATAAGAGATAACAAAACCCCAAAAAACAAACTATGGAAAACCCCCCGATGCTTCACAACCCACTGCAACGGCCGGAAATACCAACGATTCCCAAACAAACTACTCCTAACATCAATATCAACAAACACCGTCGCCAACAAAACAAAAGCCAAAACAAACAAAGGCATCTCAATAAAATAACTCAAAACAAAAAAAACAAACACCCCAAACACAACATGAGTACGAAATAACATCCTACAACACACAAGATAAAGTTTTTATTCTTTTTGTTAACAATTCTAATTATTAGCAGAAAAGTTCGCAGCGTAAAATAATTAGTGGCGTACTTAACGTACGCGAGAATTCTTTTACCAAGAAATTTTCGCTAATAATTAGAATTACTTTAAAGCCGCTCTCATTCTCCGCTGAATATCCATCTCCAAAGCAAACTTCCTCTTCTTCAACTCCTCATCCCTCTCCTGCAACTTCTTCTTCAACATCAAGTTATACTCGCTCTTTATCTGTGACCTTACCGCCATCTCTTTATCAACAAGTTTTTTCTCCATCTCCCCACTAATTTGCTCAGTCAAAGATTTCTTAACAGCCTCTCTTTCCTCTTTCTTCTTAAGTTGAAAAACATTTTTCGCTTCCTCTAATTTTAATTTCTCATCATCTAACTCCCTACTATGTTTCTCTAATTCCATACTCAACTTCAATTTCTCACCAGCCAATTCTAAATTATTTTTCTTAATTCTCTCCTTTAACTTTCTCTTTTCCTCCTCTAAAAACAAACCACACTCTTTCCTCTGACTATCCAACAAAGCCTTCTGCTTAACCAGCTCCTTCATCTTCCTCTGCTCTTTCTCTCTCGCCCTTTTATTCAAAGCCAACTTAATAATACCAAACTCCTTCTCTCTTTTTTTCTCTCTCTCCTCAACCATAACCCTCTCCTCGTCCAACTTTCGAGCATGTTCCTGTTGCTCCTTAATCTTTTTTTTCTTTATCTCATTCAAGCGAGAAATTCTTTCCATTTGACTTTTCCTTTCCATGGCGAACCTTTTCGCCTTGACATCTAACTCCCTTTTTCTACCCTCAACCGAATTCAACTTCTCCCCATATCTTTTCCTTAAATCCCCCTCGACAATCATACTTTTCCTCTCAAAATCCTTATGCAAAGAAACAACCTTCTTATCAAGCTCCTTCAACAATTTCTTCTGCAATCTCTCTCTATCTCTCTTCAACCGCTCAGCAACATGCGCATTCAAATGAGACTGATATTTTTTCGCCAAAGAATTCTTTTCTGATTTCAACTTTTCATTCAACTCCCTATTGAACTTACTCTCCACTTCCCTCTTCAAAGAAGTCGCAACCCTCTCTTTATATTTTTTCTCAAACACCTCGCGCAACTTTTTCTCATTCTTTCTAAAAGCCCCAACAAGCGCCCTATGCTTCTTATTAAACTTATCATCTCTCTTTCTCAAATCAGCATCAAGTATATTTTTTATCTCCCTCTCTCTTCCCCTTATTCTCTCGGACAGCGTCGACTTTATATCCCCCAAAAAAACATCAAAGTCATTTTCAACCAAACTCCCAACCCCCAAATCTATTTTAGAAGTCCTCTTCTTCGGAACCTTATCCAAACTTTCATTCAACAACTTAATACTCCTCTTTATCCCAGGCAACTCTCCCTTAACCTCTTCCAAATCTTTCCCAATTTTTTTATAAGGACTTTTTTTAACAACCCTACGTTTATGCTTATTATTAATTTTAAACCTCAAGGATTTAATCTCCCTTTCAATCAAAGGAATATCCGAAACATTTTTCAATCTAGAACGAATATTTTTTTCTTCAGCATAAAACCCTCGAGTATCCAAAGCCTTTAGATCACCCTCAAGTTCCTTAAGCCTGACAATCCCTTTCTCAAAAATCTCCAAATCCCTCTTAACCTGAGCCGGAGACTTCTTCACACTCCTTTGTCTTTTCCCAACCATCTCTTTAACGAAATATAACCATCAACATATTTAAATCCTTTGGCTACAATTTATATCCCTGCCTCTTAAACTTCTTCGCTCTCTTGCCCACATCCCCCTTAGGCTTTTCATGTCCAACAAT
>CAZLQO010000019.1:0-8512 GCA_964561955.1 Candidatus Woesearchaeota archaeon
GGCGTTGGAGAAAAATAGATAAGTGGTGAGTGATTGATGGCGAATAGTGGTGTTGCGAATTTTACTATTGGGTTGTGGTGATTTTTTAGGACAAAGTTTAAGAGGATAGATTTTTTGATTGTAATATGAGAATGAAGGAAATTTTGATGCTTGGAGCTTTGAATTTATTTGGAGGGTTTCTTGCAATTGGGGGTCCTTCGATAGCAGATTATTTTTGTAAAAAGGCTGAAAAAATTAAGCAAGATGTTCCAATTAGATATTGTGAAATCAGGAAAGAGGTGTCTGAAATAGAGAGTTTGTCATCTCGAGAAATTTTAGATAGTTCTGTTGGCGAGGGTGGTTTGGATTTTTTAAGGAATTATGATAATTTAATGCGAGAACGAAATTCTTATGATTGTTGTAGTATTGAGAATAAAATTAAAAGGGCTGAAGAAATAAAAGGAAGAGCAAATATTGGTGGTGATGTTTCTATGTTATCTGGTACTTTTATTATACTTGGGAGTGGTTATTATCTTATGAAAAAAGAATTTCTAATTGATTGATTCTTTGTTTGGGGAACTATGAGAAAAATAGATAAGGGGTGGTTTTTGTTGTTTAATATGGGGATGTTTGATTTTTTTAGGAAGAAGGAAGTTGTTAGAGAGAATGTCGAGATTGGGTCTTTTGAGGAGGCTGTTCGGATTTTTGAGGAGAGGGTTGAGGTTTTGAGGGAGAAGGAGAGGGTGGTTTTGTCTGATGTTGTTGAGAGACTTGATGGGTTTTATGTTTCTGTCGAGGGGAAGTTGGGGGTTTTGGACGCGGTTGACATTGAGGGGAAGAAGGAGTATGAGAAGGCGAAGATTTTGGTGAGGCAGGGGTTGGATAAGTATGTTGGTTTGGTTCGAGGGTTGCTGAAGGATTTAAGGGGCTTAAGGAAGGAGAGTTTGGGCGAGTTTGTTGGGGAGGTTGGTAGGGTTTTTGTTGGGTTTGAGAAGGGTAGTTGTAAGGTTTATGAGAGGGCGACTTATTTGGTTGGGGATGAGATGATGGCGGTTAGGAACGAGATTCGGAAGTTTTACAATGGGTTGCTTAAGGCTTTTGAGGGGGAGAAGGATTTGATTGTTTGGTTGAAGAAATGTGATGAGGTTAAGGGGAAGGTTGGTGAGATTTCGAGAATGGAGGAGAATCTTGTTGGGTTGGATAAGGAGGATAGGTTGAATGAGGATAGGGTTATTGGTTTGAAGGATAGGGTTGTTGGTTTGAAGGGGGAGGTTGAGGGGGTTGAGAAGAGTGTGGAGTATGTTGGTTATTTGAAGGCGAGGGATGAGGTTGGGGTTTTGTCTGGTCGGATTGAGAGGGAGGTTATGAAGTTGAAAGGGATGATTGATTTTAAAAGGTTGGTTGGAGTTGTGCATTCGAACGAAAAGGAGCTTGGAGCTGTTAAAAGGTTTCGGGATTCTTTTGTCTCGGAGTTTTCTTCTAATGGCGGGGGGTTGGTTGAGTTGTTGGAGAGTTCTGGGATGATGAGTTCTGAGATTGAGGGGCAGGTTGATTTAGTTGTTGGGTTGAAGAAGGAATTGGTTGAGGTTAAGAAGAAGGTTGGGGTTGATGTTGTTGAGGAGAAGTTGGGGGAGGTTGGGAAGATTGAGAGGGAGGTTGAGGTTAAGAGGATTGCTGGGGTTAAAGTTAGGGGAAGGATGAAGGAGGTTGGGATTAGGTTGGATGGTTTGAAGAGTGAGGTTGTTGGGTTGGTTGAGGGGTTGGGGGAAAGTTTATAATTGTTTTATGCTTGGTTGTTTTATGAGGTTTGATTTTAATGAAGGTGATTAGAGTTAAGGATTATGGCGAGATGTCGCGGGTGGCGTCGGAGATTGTGATTGGTGAGATGTCGAAGAAGAAAAATATTGTGATGGGGTTTGCTACGGGGCGGACGCCGTTGGGGTTGTATGGGAATTTGGTTAGGGCTTATAAAAAAGGGAAGGTTGATTTTTCGGGGGTTAGGGGGTTTAATCTTGATGAGTATTATCCGATGAAGAAGGATGATAAGAGGAGTTATTTTAGTTATATGTTTAGGAATTTGTTTGGGCGGGTTAATATTAAAAGGTCTAATGTTAGTTTGTTGGATGGGGGTGCGAGGGATTGGAAGAAGGAATGTGCGCGTTATGAGAAGGCAATAAAAAAGAGGCCGATTGATTTGATGATTTTGGGGGTTGGGGTCAATGGGCATATTGGGTTTAATGAGCCGGGTTCTTTGAAGACAAGTAGGACGAGGTTGGTTGATTTGAGCGTGGAAACTATTAAGAGGAATTCTGGGGTTTTTCGGAAGGTTCCTGCTCGGGCTTTGACGATGGGGGTTAATACTATACTTTCGTCTAAGAAGATTATTCTTTTGGCGTCGGGGAAAGAGAAAAGGGATGCGGTTTCGCATTTGGTTAGTGGGAAAATTTCTGGAGAGTGGTCGGTTAGTTTTTTGAGGGGGCATAAAGATTTGGTTGTTGTTGCTGATGAGGGCGCGGGGAGTTTGTTGGGATAAGTTTAAAATCTTTTGATTCTTTGTTTTGAAAAGATGGTTGATGTTTTGGATGTTGCTTATGAGAAGGCGGTTGGGACGTTGTTAATGTGTTCTACTAGATATGGGCTGTTTGCGTCGGGAGGGAAGGAAGGGTATAAGGGGGTTTGGAGTCGTGATAGTTTTATTAGTATGCTTGGTGGGAGTTTGATTAAGGGGGAGAATGGTGAGTTGATTAGGGAAACTTTTAAGAGGAGTCTTGAGACGCTTGGGAAACATCAGAGCGAGCGGGGGCAGATTCCGAATGCTGTTCTTAAGTTTGAGAGGAAGAAGCCGCAGGTTGATTATCTTTCGATTGATTCGAGTTTGTGGTTTGTGATTGGGCATTATGTTTATCGTCGGAGGTACAGAGATGTTTCTTTGTTTAGGAAATGGAAGAAGGAAATTGACAAGACGGTTTTGTGGTTGTCGTATCAAGATATGGGAGAGGATACGATGTTGGAGCAGTTGCCGACGACGGATTGGCAGGACGCGTTTCCGCATAAGTATGGGAGGACGATAAGTACGCAGGCTTTGTATTATGGGGTTTTGAGGTTGGTTAAGAAGAGGAATATTGCGAGGCGGTTGAGGTTTTTGGTTAATAAGGATGCTGGTGTGAATTTGTGGAATGGGAATTTTTATTGGGCTTATAGATGGAAGAATCATAATAAGTATAAGGAGATTGGAGAGTGGTTTGATTCGTTTGGGAATTTGTTGGCGATTGTTTTTGGGTTGGCGGATAAGAAGATGGCGAGGAAGATAGTTGGTTATATTGAGGATAATAAAATTAGTGAGCCGTATCCGACGAAGGCGATTTTTCCGACGATAAAAAAGGGGAGCAAGTATTGGCAGGATTATTATTTGGATTGTGCGGCGGGGAAGGCGGAGCATTATTTGAATGGTGGGATTTGGCCGTTCATTGGTGGGTTTTATGTTTTGGCGTTGGTGAGGTTGAAGAAGTTTAAGGAGGCCGAGGTTGAGTTGAGGAAGTTGGCTGAGTCGAATTTGAAGGGGAATATTTTTCCTGAGTGGGTGAATCCTATTACGAAGGAGACTCATGGGATTTTTCAGGCGTGGAGTGCGGGGTGTTATATTTTGGCTTATGAGTCGTTGAAGAAGAAGGGCGTTTTAGTGTAGGGGTTTGAATAATTGGTTGTGGGTTTACACGGATTTAGGTTTAGTGGTTTTTGTTTATTTTTTTCTAAAAAAGAAAGGCTTAAATAATATAATTAACAATAAACAGTTATGGGAAATTACTCTGCAGAAAAAGAAGTAAAATATTTGAGTATCTTAGTAATTGTGGTCGGAATTATTCTTATTATTCATGCTTTTCTTCCTGCAAATTTATATACTAAGATTTTAATGGACGTGATTATCACTTTTCTTATAGCTAGTGGAATTTCTTTCTGGTTTAGAGCTAAAAAAAGGAATAAATAAATCTTAGTGAGGCCGACTATCTGTTTTTCTGTAAGGAAAATTATCTACCTCTTCTTGTATTCTACTTTTCAATAATTTCGTTAGGGAAAGTTGAAAAGTAATTTTGTGAGTTTTAAGGTTTGTTTGTAATTATTCTAAATCTAATCTTTCTTTTGTGATGTCAATCATTTTTTTTGAGATGTCGCGGTAGTCGAGGTTTTTGAGGACGTGTTCTCTTCCTTGTTTGCCGATTTTTTTGCAGAGTTCGTCGTCGGTTAAGAGGGCGAGTGTGAATTTTCTTAGGTCTTCGATGTCGGCTCTGTATGCGAAAGTTTTTGGTGATTCGAATTTGACGATGTGTTTTGTTTTGAATCCCATTGATGGGTATGCCCATTCTTCGTCTAGTTTTATTTCTTCGGAGACTTTTGCGAGGAATCCTGTTTTGTTGTGGATGATTGTTTCGCCTGGACCCATTTTGTCTATTGAGATAACTGGTTTTTCACAAGCCATTGCTTCGACTTGAATCATTCCGAATCCTTCTATTCTGGATGGGGCGGCGTAGATGTCGCATGCGTTTATGAGGTCTACCATGAATTCTGGGGAGAATTCGTCGTCGATGAAAATCATTTTATCTATGATTCCTAAATCTTCTGCTAATTTTATTTCTTCTTCTCTCCATTCGCTTGCACATTCGCTTGTCCATGATTTGCAAACATATTTCCAGTCTTTGAATTCTTCGTTGACTTGGGCTAGGGCTTTCATCATTTCTTGGGCGCCTTTTGATGTTACATCTCCGCCGACGGTTAGAATCATTTTTTCGTGGTCTTTTACTCCTATCATTCTTCTGATTGACATGTTAAGTTCGGGTTTGTTTGTTTTTTTGAAGAGGTCTGGGTCGACTCCGATGTGCATCGGGACTATTTTGCTTACGTCGGTGCAGTCTCTTTTGTAGATGTCTTTGACCCATTGGCTTGTCGTGAACATTAGGTCGAGCTTGTTGAATTCGTCTTGGTAGTTTGCGACCCAGCCGTCGGAGTTGAACCACGGGACTGAATTGATTCCGTATTTTTGTGGTTCTTGGACGATCTCTGGGACGTTGCCCCAAAATCCTATTCCGAAAGAGACGTCTGGCTTGATGTGTTTTAAATAGAATTGTTTTTGTAGGCTGTCTTTGAAATGGCAGGGGATTGCTTCGTGGTCGTAATTTAGAATTCCTCGACGGAGCAAGTCTCCCTGAAGGCTTTGCCCATCTGGTTCGATTGGGTAAGCGTATAGTATTAAACATTTCATCTTTTTTTTATTTTGAAGGCCTCAATGTTTCTTGAAGATTTTTCTTCGAAGCTTTCTTTATCAAATCCGTAAATGTTATGGATTAGATATTTTTTTTCTGTTAGAATAGTGTCTTCCAACCTTATAAGTTTATCTGAGTTTTCGTTCGCGCGACACGATGCGCCGATTTTGTTGTAAGAGAAGAAGAAAAGCTTGTCGCAGGAGAGTTGTTTGTTTTTTATCATTTTGTCGACGCTGTTGTGAACTTCTTTGTGTCTTATGTGCCCGTATTCGCCGTTTGTTCCGTGAGTGAAGATGTAGTCGTAGTCTTTGTGTGAGATTAAGTTTTCGATTCTCTTTGTGATTTCGTTGAGGGGGAGTTCGTTTAGTTTTTCGTCTTCTAAATCTGAGATGTAACTTTTTGCTTTTAGAATTTCGCAAACCTTTTTGAATTTCGGTGCTCGGTCTGTGTCGTCTCGTCGGCATAAACTTATTATTGTCGTGTCCCATTTGTTTTTGTTTATTAGAAGTGTTCCGCCCATCCAGATTGTTTCGTCGTCGGGGTGCGCGACGATGACTAGGACTTTTTTCTTTTGCATTTTTATTAAAGGGGTTTTAATTAAATAAAGGTTTCTGTGATTGGGGAAATGTTTATAATTGTTCGGAGCTTGGTTATTGTATGAGGTTTGATGTTGTGACTTTTGGGAGTGCGGTGGTGGACGCGTTTATTTCTACTAGACAAAGTGGTGGGAAGATAGAGTATAAGACTGGGTCTAAAATTTTGGTTGATGATTTGAAATTTGATGTCGGTGGTGGGGCGACTAATAGTGCGGTTGCCTTTGCTCGGCTTGGGTTGAAGACTGGTTGTATTTGTAATGTTGGCGACGACAATAATGGCGAAGATGTTTTGGATTTGTTGAAGCGGGAGCGGGTTAGTTTTTTGGGGAAGAGGATTAAGGGAAAGACGGGGTACTCGGTGATTTTGGATAGTCGGGGTGGAGATAGAACGATATTAACTTTTAAGGGTCCGGGGAATTCTGTTAAGGTTTCTGATGTTGGGAAGTTTGATGCGAAGTGGTTGTATTTCTCGTCGGTGTTGGGGGTGTCTTTGAAGACTCAGATTAGGTTGGCTCGTCGGGTTAAGAAGGGTGGGGGAAAGGTGGCGTTTAATCCGAGTGAGTATTTGATTAAGGCTGAGAATATTCGGGAGTTGTTGTCGATGAGTGATGTTGTTGTTTTGAATCGGGAGGAGTTTGATTTGGTTAGGCGGAAGTATGGTGGTGTTTTTTGTTCTGGGGTTGTTGTTGTGACGGATAAGGATAAAGAGATTGTTGCTTATTCTGGTGGGGAGAAGTTTTCGATTAAGCCCCACAAGGTGAAGGTTGTTGAGAGGACTGGGGCTGGGGATGCGTTTGCGTCGGGGTTTGTTGCTGGGCTCATGATTGGCAAGAGTATTCATGATTGTTTGAAATTGGGACTCGCTGAAAGTGAGGCGGTTATAAAATATTTCGGTGCTAAAAATAATTTATTGAGGAGGAAGCTAAGATGAGTGAGTTAAAAAATTGCTCACGGATTTCACGGATAAGAAATTAAAATGAAATATGAAGATATTACGGAGAAAATTATAAGTGCGTTTTATGAAGTTTACAATGTTCTTGGATATGGATTTTTAGAGAAGGTTTACGAGAATGCTTTGATGATTGAATTTGAGAAAGTTGGCTTGAAATATGTTAATCAATATCCAATTAAGATTTTTTATAAGGGAAAGATTGTTGGTGATTATGTTGCGGATTTTGTTGTTGAAGGGAAGGTCATTGTTGAGGTTAAAGCTAATAAGATATTGTCTTCTTCTGATGAGAACCAGTTGTTGAATTATTTGACTTCGACGGATAAAGAGGTGGGTTTGGTTTTGAATTTTGGGGAGAAGGCGGAGGTTAAGAGGAAGGTTTATGATAATGAGTTGAAGAAGTATCGTGGTTGGGAGGTTTGATTCGTATGTTTGTGTAACTTGTTTATTGGGGAAATTGTTCACAGATTACACAGATTTTCACGGATTTTTGTTAGGGAAATGTTTTTTAATAGGACTTGTGTTGATTGTTTGAGGTTGATATGAAGATTAAGCTTAGTAAAATATTAAGGAGGGGCCGGGGTATGTTTTTGGCTTATGACCAGGGGATGGAGCATGGGCCGACGGATTTTAATGATAAGAATGTTGATCCTGCGTATATTATTGATATTGCTAAGAAGGGGAAGTTTAGTGCTGTGATTTTTCAGAAGGGGATTGCGGAGAAGTATCGGGCTGAGATTAAGAAGTCTGGGGTGCCTTTGATTGTGAAGTTGAATGGGAAGACGAATTTGGTGAAGGGGGAGCCGGTGTCTCGGGCTATATGTAGTGTTGAGGAAGCTGTGAAGTTGGGGGCGGTTGCGGTTGGGTATACGATTTATATTGGGAGTGAGTTTGAGGAGGAAATGTTGAGCGAGGCGGGGGAGGTGATTGAGGAGGCGCATGCTCGGGGGTTGGCGGTTGTTGTTTGGATTTACCCGCGTGGAAAATCTGTGAAGGGAAAGAAGAAGGGGGAGTTGATGGCTTATGCGGCGCGGGTTGGGTTGGAGATTGGGGCTGATGTTGTTAAGTTGCATTCGACTGGGGTTAAGAAGGATGTTGAGTGGGCGGTTGAGTCGGCGGGGAAGTGTAAGGTTGTTGTGGCGGGGGGTTCTTTTAAGAAAGAGTCTGATTTGATTAAGGAGGTTTCTATGAGTGTTAAGGCTGGTTGTGTTGGCGTTGCGATTGGGCGGAATGTTTGGCAGACGAAGAAGCCGTTGGAAGTTGCGAAGAAATTGAGGGGAGTTATTTGGGGATGAGGAAGATTTTTAAAGATATTGTTGTTTAGTTTAATATGTTGTTGTCAAAAAATAAATTTTCGAGTAGAAGTTTTGTTTTTGGATTAGTGTCGATAATTTTTGTATTTATTCTTATGGTTTCAATGAATAGTCATTATTTGTATTATTTTCCCAATGGTTTGGATTTTTTTGTAATATTGATTTTACCATTTATTGTTTTTGTTATTTCTCTTGTTTCTATTGCTTATTATAAAAAATCTAATAAAGATAAGGTTGCGAATATTGGTAGGATGTTTTCAATTATTTCAATCTTTTTTGTTTTTGTTTATATGGTTTGGATGTATCTTTTGAGGTCGTTTTTTTGAGGTCAGATAGAATGAAGAAGAAAACTATAATTGTTGTTAATTTTAAGACGTATAAGCGTGGCGAGGGTGTTTTGAGGTTGGCGAAGGTGGTTGA
>CAZLQO010000020.1:0-7992 GCA_964561955.1 Candidatus Woesearchaeota archaeon
GATTTCAGTTGGCGGAAGGAGACCTGTTTATTATCTAATTGCGAAATGTTATTATGGTTTACACTCATGGGTGTGCCCGTTTTAGGAGATTCTTTGAATCTCGATAAATATCATGGGCAAGAAAACGACATTTAATATTTCGAAGGCGGATAATTTTAGCGAGTGGTATTCAGGGATTTTGGCGAAGGCGGAGATTGTTGATTTAAGGTATGGGGTTAAAGGGTTTGTTGTGATTCGGCCGTGGGGTGCGAGGATTATTGATAAGATGTATCGGATTTATGAGTCGGCGATGAGAGCGACGGGGCATGAACCTGCGATTTTTCCGGCGGTGATTCCGGAGGGGAATTTTAAGAAGGAGGCGAGTCATGTTGATGGGTTTGCGCCTGATGTTTTTTGGTTGGAGAAAAAGCAGGGCGAGGAGAGGTTGGCTTTGCGGCCGACGAGCGAGACGGCGTTTTATGATTTGTATAAGATTTGGATTCGGAGTTATCGGGATTTGCCGTTGAAAATGTATCAGCGGGCGAATGTTTTTCGGAATGAGACGAAGGCGACGCGACCACTTATTAGGAGCAGGGAGTTTCATTGGATTGAGTCACATGATGCTTTCGCGACGAAAAAAGATGCGGAGGCACAGGTTCGGGATGATATTGTGATGACAGAGGAGGTTATGCATAAGATTTTTGGGGTGCCGTTTTTGGCGATGAAGAGGCCGGCTTGGGATAAGTTTCCGGGGGCGGAGTATACGATTGGGTCGGATTCGATTTTGCCTGATGGGAAAATTATTCAGCAGCCGTCGACGCATTTGATTAGTCAGCATTTTGTGAAGGCGTTTGATGTTAAGTTTAAGGACTCTAATGAAAAGGAGAAGTTTTGCTGGATGACTTGTTATGGGCCGTGTATGTCTAGGATGTTGGCTTCTATTATTAGTTTGCATGGGGATGATAGTGGTTTGGTTTTGCCGTATACTTTGGCGCCGGTTCAGGTTGTGATTGTTCCGATAGGGGATGTTGATGTTAGTGGGATTCGGGCGGATTTGATGAGGGAGTATATTGATGTTGATGTTGATGATTCGGATAAGAGGTTAGGCGAGAAGTTTTATTATTGGGAGATGAAGGGGGTGCCGTTTAGGGTTGAGGTTGGAGCGAAGGAGATTGAGAGTGGGGAGGTTACGGTTTTTATTCGGGATAGCCGGGAGAAGGTTTCGGTTAAGATGGATGAGTTGGCTGAGAGTATTAAGAATTTGGGGGCGGAGTATGATGAGAGGTTGATTGCTCGGGCTGATGAATTTTTTTCTAAGAGGGTTGTGGATTGTTCTTCGAAGGGTGATGTTAAGAAGGCTTTGGGGGCTGGGAAGGTTGCGCGATTTTCGTTTTGTTCTTGTGATAAGGGGGGGGCTAAGTGTGCGGAATTTATTGAGAAGGAGTTGTCAGCGAGGGTTATGGGCACTCTCGCGAGCGAGGTGTCAGGTGCCAGGTGCCAGGTGCCAGGTGAAAAGTTGGGGAAGTGTGTTGTTTGTGGGGCTAAGGCTGGTTGTGTTGTTTATGCGGGGAAAAGTTACTAAATCTTTATAAATTATAAATCTTTTTTTGGGTATAGGATATTGAGATGGAATTAAGTATTGAAGATTTTTTCGAGGGCGATTTTATTCCAAAGGATGTTATTGTAATTTGTGTGGCTGGGGGGTCTGGGAGTGGCAAAAGTTTTGTTGCTGAGCGGATTGCGGATAAAGTAGGTGCGAGGGTGTTGGCGATGGATGATTATATTCTTCCTAATAAGATAACGAGGGATAGTAATTGGGATTTGCCTGAGTGTTGGGATTTAGATTTGTTGAATGCGAATCTAAAGAGTTTTTTGGATGGGAGGGGTTTTAAAAAACCTGTTTATGATTTTAGGAATGGAGGTATTTCAAAGTATGAGGTTTTTGAGGCTGGGGGGAGGATTGTTGTTGAGGGGTTACATTCGTTGCATGATTTGGTCTTTTCTTATTCTGATTTTTCTGTTTTTGTTGAATCTCCTGAAAGTGTTCGGTTGGCGAGGGTTGTTAAAAGAGATTTTTCCGAGAGGGGTGGGTATAATGAGAGTAGAATTAAGGAGAGATGGAATAATACTATACAGTCGGCGTTTTTGAAGTATGTTGATTCACAGAAGTGGAAGGTGGATTTTATTGTTTTGAATTAGGTTGCAAATCTTTATAAATTATTGAAGTGTTTTTGTTTCATGGAAGAAGTTGGCTTGAAGATTGAGAAGCGGAGTAAGGCGATTGGGGAGTTGGGAGAGGGAGATAAAGTTTGGATTAATGGGAAGGAGATGGTTGTTGATAAGCAGTATTTGTTGCAGGATCATGGGGCGATGAAGGAGATGATTGTTGAGGTTTTTAATGTGGAGAATGAGCGGGAGTATCAGGTTCGGTATTTTGATGACCAGGTTGAGAGCTCGATTGAGGTTTATGAGTTGGTCGGGGATTTTCAGTATGTACGTAGAGAACCGAAGACGATTAGTTGGTAATTCTTATTTTCGCTGGTAATTTCTTGGTAAAATTCTCCTGACGTACGATTGTACGCGGCGTCTAATTTTACGCTGCGAAATTTCCTACCGAAAATAAGAATTAAGTATAATTACTAGTGATGGAAATATTCGAACAGGTTTTGTGGAAGTATCAGGAAATTTTGAGAAGTGTCCTGAATGTGAGAAAAAAACTTATGTAAGGTGCGGAACTGTTGTAAGATGTTATAATGAACTTTGTCCGAGTAATGATAATGGAGATTACCCTTAGTTAATTAGTGAAGCATTTGGCTACGATTAGTGGAAATAAAATTGTGGCGTCGCCGTATACTTTTACTGATTCGCATTCTTTTGTGAGTTTGCCCCATGAGACTGCTTCGTCTGGGAGTGCACCGGCGTCGGATGCGTCAAATTCTTGTGCGGTGTTTATGTAGACTGCGAAGTCTGCTCCGTTTCGGAACATGTTTGCGTTTAGAAGGTGGTGTTTGATTACTCCTGTTCCAAGGATGATTACTCCGGTTTTTTCTTTTCCGATTGTGCTATTGTTTATTTCGACTATGTCGTCGGATACATCGAGTTTGAAGTTTGGGTTTTTGTTTTTGAAGAAGTATACCATGTCTCCTAAACTTCCGTCGGTTATTGCTGGGCAGTATACCGGGATTTTGTTTTTTTGTGTCCAGTAGTAGATTGATTCTTCGTTGTTTATTTTTTCTCCGAGTAGGTTGATTAGTTTTGATGCTGGGATTGTTTCGTTTTTGTGTTGTTCTAATATTGGCATTATGAAGTCTTCGAATTTGCAGTATCTTGAATTTGGGACTAACATATTTCCTGTCCGGTTGATTCCTTTGTCTCGGAGTTCTGAGCCCTTTAGTTTGAAGTCGCCGAGTTTGAAGTCGCCGAGGCATTTTATTATGTCTTCTTCTATTCCTCCGGCTGTTGTTACTATTACGTCGACGAGTTTGTGTTTTGCTAAAAATCTGAAAATGTCTCTTAGTCCCGATGTGACCATGTTTGATGTGTATCCGAGGTAGATGAATGCTTTTTGTTCTCGCATTTTTTTGATTATTTTTATTGCTTGTGCGAGGTTTGATGCTTGTGCCCCGGTTGTTGCGTAGGAGTCGATTATTTTTTCGTAGTCTATTCCGTCGTCGAAGTTGTAGCCTTTTATTGGTATACCTTCGGCTTCGTCGCTTTCGCGGAGGATGTTTTCTCTTGCAATTTGTTCTTTGTTTATTGGGTTCATAGAAGAGTTGTGACTGGTTTAGTTAATTGGAATAGCTAATTTGTTAGTCATGTTTTGATGTGTGAGGTGTGGTATATAAATGTTTATAATGTTTGAGTTGAGGGTTGGTTTATGGGAGTTACATTTAAGGAGATTGTTATTTTTTTCTTAGGTATTCTTGGTTCGGTTATTTCTGGATTGTTGTTAGCTATTTTTTTTAATATAGATATTACTAGTTTGAAAGATTCTATTGCGACAATAACTATCATGATCATTCTTGCGGGAGTTCTTTTGTGGATTTTTCAAAAGAAGATTGATGAAGTGAATGTAGAATTGGAAGAAAGAGAGAACAGACAGAAGGAGTTGGAGAATGAATTGAAGAGGTTTGGGGACTTGATAGATGTCAAAGCGGAGAATAAATATATAAAGGATAAAATATTTAGACTAGAGAAGATGGTGGAAAAAAATGGTGGTTAAGAATGATCCGGCAGACATGCTTATTAACATAATAAAAATTGCAGCGATTGCGATAATTGGTTTTATAATTATTAGAGCGGTTTTGTCAGTTGTTTGATATTTTGTTTGAATTTATAGAGGCTGTCGACGGGTATCATTGCGCCGGTTGCGTTTTCGTGTCCGCCTCCGGTTGCGTCTTCTATGTTTGCGATTGCTTGTTTTGTTATTTTGAGTGCGTTTTCTCCGCGAATTGATATGTTTATTTTTTCGGGGCGTCGGAATGCGACGACGATTAGTTTGTCTTTGTGGTTGTGGTAAAGTTTGTTTGATATTTCTGATGACATTGATGTTTCGCCGGTGTAGGAAAAGAAAAGGGTTTTTGATTTTGGGTTGAATTCTGATTCGGCTTTTTCGATTTGTTTGTTGAAGAATTTATTGAGTTCGTTGTAGCGTTTGTGGAATTGTCTTGTGAAATGGTTTTCTTCGAGTATGTCGTGGGCGCTTGTTGCTTTGGATAGGTATTTGATTAGGGTGACGACGTTTGTGGTTGTGTCCATGAGTCCGAAGTTTAGCATGCGGATTATTTTTCCGATTTCTGTTGAGTGGAGGGTGTCGAATGGTTCGAGGTTTGGGTTTAGAAGTTCTGGGTTTTGTTTTGCGAAGTTTTTTGCGAAGTCTGGCATGTATACGTCGCCGATGCATCCGATTATTGCGAGCCAGAGGTCTTCGGGGCGGTTGAAGATTTTTTGTGCGATGTAGGTTGTTGGCTCGGCTGATGGGAGTGAGTTGTAGTAGAATGTTTTTTTTATTGTTTCTTGTGGGGTTTTTGTTTTATGGTGGTCTATCCAGATTATTGGGATGTTTTTTTGTTCGACTTGTTCTGCGAATTCTTTGCTGAGTTCGGCTTTGTCTAGGATTACTATTAGGTCTGGTTGGAGTTCTTCTACTTTTTTTATGTATTGTTCTTTTAGGTCTGGGAATGATTTGATTGCGATGCCTTTGCCTCGGTCGATTGCTCGTCGGAGAATTAGAAATGCGCATAATCCGTCGACGTCGTTGTCGAAAAAGAAAAGAGGGTTTTGTGAGGCTTCTAAGTGGGTTTTGATTTCTTGGAGTTGGGGTTGGGTTAGCATTAGCAAATAATTTTTCCGCTTAGGACCTGTTCTCTTAGGTTTCGGATTTCTTCGCATATTGTGTTGGCGCGGTTTTTTAGGGTTGTTTCAAGGTCGGTTGGATTTAGTTTTATGATGTTCTCGATGTTTTTGTATTGTTTGATTATTTGGGAGATTTCTTTTTCGGAGAGGGTGAGGTGGGACAAGAATCGGAATCCTTTTGGAGAGATTGTTTCTTCTGGGTTTTTGTCTATGATTAATCTTGCGATTGAGTCGAGGTCTTGGAGTCCGTCGAAGGTTAGGTTTGATACGAGGGTTTTTGAACGTTTTAGTGGGAGTGTTGAGTAGTCTCTTAGTATGTCGTTTTCGGTTTTTTCGACGTTTTTTAAAAGTTCTCGGTATCGCATGTGCATGATGCTGCCTTCTTTTCCGAGTTCGGTGAAATTACGTTTGACTGAGTTTGAGATTTTTTGAATCATTTCGGTTCTTTGGATGACTTGGCAAACGTCGCTGATTGAGACTAATTCTGACATTTCGAGGAGGTTGAGGTTTGATATGTTTTCGTTGAGGAGTTCTCTTTGTTTTTCTAAGAGTTGAAGTGTTGAGCTTATGTTTCGGATTAGTTCGTCGGTGGATTTGAGGTAGTATCTGGATGAGCTGTAGTAGAGGGTTGTTTTTTTTCTTCGTTCGGAGATTGCGATGACGAAAGTGTTGGCTTGTTTCGCGGTTCGTTCGGCTGATTTGTGTCGTGTGCCGGTTTCGGTTGTGTGTATTGATGGGTCGGGGTTCATTGTGACATTTGCTTGAACGATTCGTTTGAGGTTTGGGGAGATTATTACGGCGGCGTCCATTTTACAGAGTTCGAAAAGTTTTTGTGGTGTAAAACGGCTATTAATTCGGAAGCCGCCTTCTGCTATGTTTTGAGAATATAATTCTGGTTTGTCGAAGACGATCATGCCGCCGAGGCCCGATCTAAGTAGGTCGTCTATCACGTTTCTTATTGCGGTTCCGGGTGAGACTAATTTTATGAAGTCTATTAGTGTTTTTTCTTTTTCTGGGACCATGGCTTAGAATAGTTGTCCTAGTATTTATATTTTAGCCCAAGAGGATATCCTCTTCGGCTGTGTATCTCCTTATTTAAGCGAAATCTGATGATTTCGTATTTAATGCAAAATAAAATTTTTAACGGCTTTGTCATTGCTTCGCAACGACCCTGCGCCTAAAATTTTATTTTGCGGGATTGTGCAAACAATTTTTCTTAGGGAGTGGGTGGTTAATTTTATAAAAGGGAGGAATATTTAGTAGTATGAAATTTGGAGTTAAGACTTATTTTGATGCGGGGTTTGCTAAATATTTTGAGGATAAGGCGGATTTTTTGGAAGTGATGGCGATTTGTGGGGAGGATTATTCTTTTTTGGAAGGTTATTCTTTGCCGATTGTTATTCATGCTATGCATTCTGGTTTTGGTATTAATTTTGCCGATAAGGGTTTGGTTGAGAAAAATAGGGAGGCTGTTGATTTTGCGATTGAGCTTGCGGATAAGTGTGGGGCTGAGAAAATTATTGTGCATTCTGGGAAAGCTGGGGGTGATTTTTGTTCGATTGAGAATTCTATAAATTTGATTAGGGATTTGGATGAGAGGGTTATTGTTGAGAATTGTCCTTTTGATGTTTGTTCGACGCCGAGTAAAACTTCTCGGTTTTTGTTGGAATCTGGAAGGGGTTTTTGTTTCGATGTTAATCATGCGATTTGTGTTGCTGAGGTGTTGGGGGAGAATTATCTGGATATGATTAAGGAATTTTTGAAGTTGAATACGGTTTATTTTCATTTGAGTGGACAAACTTTAGGGGGTAATCTTAAGGATCATTTGTCGTTTGAGGATTCTGAGGTTTCGTTTGATGGGATTTTGAAGATGTTATCGTCGGATGCGTGGGTTACTCTTGAGACGACTACGGATATTGGGAAGGTTGAGAGGGATTTGGAATTTGTTAGAGGTCTTAATTAAGTTTTTAAGTTTGGGTTTGTTTGTTTTGTTATGGTAGATTATAAGGTGAAGTATCAGGGGATTGTTGATGAGTTGATTAAGGAAAGTTTTCCTGAGTTGAAGGGGAAGGTTATTTTTGTTTTTGAGGCTAATGAGAAATTTAGTAAGAAATTTTCTGGGGTCACTTATTATTATTACTTCTTTTCTTTTATTAAAGTTAGTCGGAAGTTTAGGGGATATACTGATTTGGAAGTTAGGAGTGTTTTGGCTCATGAGTTGGGGCATATTTTGCGTTTTGAATCTTGTAATTTTTTTGGGAAGATTTGGAGGGGGTTTAGATATTTTACTTCTAGGGGTGCTCGGACGGTAGAGGAGAATGCTTGTGATAGGATTGCGATCGAGAGAGGTTATGCTAAGGGATTGTATAAATATAAATTTCGACGTCGTGGGAAGAGGAAATATGGTGATTGTTATTTGTCTGCTAGCGGAATTAAAAAATATGCTAAGGAGATTGGGAGATGGTGAAATATATTTTGGGGGTTGAGAGTACGGCGCATACTTTTGGAGTTGCTGTTGTTTCGATGGATGGGGAGATACTTTCTAATGTTAAGGATTCTTATACGACTGAGGGTGGGGGGATGATTCCGTTGGAGGTTCGTAAGCATCATGCTCGGGTTGCTCCGAAGGTTTATACCGAGGCTTTGAGTGTTGCTGGG
>CAZLQO010000021.1:0-7798 GCA_964561955.1 Candidatus Woesearchaeota archaeon
ACAATTCGATCTATTTAAAATGTTCGACTTTCTCAACCAAATGCTCCAAATAATGAACCTCTCGGACAACCCCACGCACAGGCTGAAGCTCCTTAATAATATAATTAGACGAAAACTTCCGAACATGCCGAACCTCTCTCAATATCCTCAACCCAAACGTCACAACTAAAAATCGACCAACAAAAGAAACAGCAAAGACAAACAAAAGTGGATTCATAAAAGAAAAATCAAACCAAACCAACAAAGAACCAAGACTCGCACCAAGAAATATCCCAACCCCAACAATCAAATTCATATAAGCCACACCAAATCCCCTCTTCCGCGAACTCACCGCATCATAAACATAATTATTAGTAGCCAAATTATAACCAGACCAAGCAAACCCCCCAACAATCGACGGCACAAACAACAAATAAATCTTAACCCACAAAACATTCCCAATCAAAGTAGAACCCAACCAAAGCAACGGCGTCGCAACAATCAACCACGAACAAATCGACATAACCTTAATATTCCCAAACCTGTCCGACATTTTCCCCATCAACGGCAAAAACACAAGATGAAAAACCGTCGCCGAAACCGTAATCAACATAAACCAAACATAAGAGAAACCCAAATCCCTCAACATATAAACCGCCCAAAACGGCCCAGCAATCCCAACAACAAAACTCAAAAGCCCCCTAAACACAACAAACCGCCCAAACGGATTCGACGAACACTTATTCAAAAATTGCCGACACGAAAAATAATCCTTCTTCCGAACCTTAATCCTCGGCTCATACTGCCTCTTTAACAAACTCCAAGACCAAACCCGAGTAATCGCAGAAATCACAAACAACAATCCAAACCCAAGCATAGTAAACCCAACAACATTTCCATTGCTAACCCCAATCTCCTTAACGCCATCAAGCAAAACAGCACCGGCAACCATAGTTACAATCCCAAAAAACCCAGCCGCCTGATTCCTCCGCGAAAAATATTTCCCACGCCTATTCTCGGGAACAAGCGAACCCATCCACGAAAACCAAGCTGGATGAACAATCGCCCCAAACGAATAAAACAAACCAACAAGCACAATCAAAACCCAAACCATATGCGGCACCCCAATATAAAACAAATACCCAGTCAAAATAATCGGAACCCAAAGCAAAATCTTCCAAGCAAGCCCAATCAAAACAATTTTCTTCCTCGAAAACTTCCCAATCAAAACCGATCCCTTCATCTGAACAATACTCGGAAGCAGATTTATCACAGCAAACAAAATACCAACCTGCACCGCCGTAGCATTCATAGCCAAAGCAAACGGAGAAAAATAAGACAACCCAAGCCCAGTCGACACCGAAGCCACAGACCCCTCACTCACACTCAACTCCAAACTCTCATTAATCTTCCGCGCAACAATCGGATGCCTCGCACTAACCTCTTTCCCCACCTTTTTCATCCAAATAACCAATCAAAACATTTTAAAAACATAACTGTCTCAAACAATCAGCGCGAGTAGTACAGTGGCAGTATGTGAGCTTCCCAAGCTTGAGACCCGGGTTCAATCCCCGGCTTGCGCATCCACCCGGGGTTGAACAGTTCAATCCAAACAAAACGCTTTCTCAAAAAATCCATGTCAATCCGTGAAATTCGTGGTTAATTTTCTTATTCCCAAAACCCTTTTATACCATCCCAATCTAATTATATTATGACAAACAAATTTTACATAACAACAGCAATCGACTACGTAAACGCGGAACCACATATTGGCCACGCGTACCAAAAAATCGTAGCAGACGTCTTAGATAGATGGAACAAGCTTCAAGGCAAAGAAACACTATTCGTAACAGGCACAGACGAACACGGCAAAAAAGTCGAGAACTCAGCAAAAAAAGCAGGCAAAGCCCCACAAGAATTCGTAGACGAAGTATCACAAAAATTCAAAGAAGCATGGAAAGCCCTCAATATAAACTACGACAGATTCATTAGAACAACGGACCCCGACCACAAAAAAGTCGTAACCGAATTCATAAAAAAATGCAACGCAAACGGCGACATCTACCTCGGCAACTACGAAGGACTATATTGCACCGGATGCGAAGCATACTACACCGAAAAAGATTGCCCAGATTCAATTTGTCAAATACACAAAACCCCATTAGAAAAAATCTCCGAGAAAACCTACTTTTTCAAACTATCAAAATACCAAGACTTCCTACTCGACCTCTACAAAAAACACCCAGAATTCGTTCTCCCAAAATCCCGAAGAAACGAAATCATAAACCGAGTCAAAGAAGGATTGAACGACCTAAGCATCACAAGAACATCATTCGACTGGGGCATCCCATTCCCCCTCGACAAAAAACACATAACATACGTTTGGTTCGACGCCCTAATAAACTACTACACCGCAACACGAGAAAAAGGCAGAGAAAAATTCTGGGGCAAACCAACAGTCCATCTCCTAGGTAAAGACAACATCTGGTTTCACGCAGTCTACTGGCCAGCAATGCTAAAATCCGCAGAAATCGAACTCCCAAAAACAGTATTCAGCCACGGCTTTCTATCATTCAACGGACAAAAAATATCAAAATCCCTCGGCAACACAATCTCCCCAATAACATTAACAAAAAAATACGGAGCAGATACAGTAAGATATTTCTGCCTAAGACAATTCCCATTCGCAACAGGCGAAGACGGCGACTTCTCAGAACAAGCCCTAATCGACCGCCACAACAACGAACTCGCAAACAAGCTCGGCAACCTAGTCTCACGAACATCAGCCCTAGCCGAAAAATACGGAATCGACAAAAAAACAAGAGACCAACCTTTAGATAAAAAATGGGAGGAAGCTTTAGAAAATAATAAGGCAGAATACGAAGAAATAGTGAGAGATATCAAATTTGATGAAAATGGGGATGTATCATACAAAGATATAACACATTTGCTGAAAATGAAACAAGAAAAGGGATATGATGGATTGGTTCTTAGTTATCCTCAAGCAATAAATGCAGTTGTACAAGTGCATGTAAAAAGACATATGGAATCATTCCAAATAGACAAAGCCCTAAATGTTATATTTGCATATATTGATGTATGCAACGAATTTTTCCAAGAAAGGGAGCCCTGGGAAGATTCTATAGATAAAAATTATAGAAGATGGATATTAGGTGAAACAGTTAGGGCAATCAGACAAATCGCAATTCTCCTCTCGCCATTCATCCCAGAATCCGCACAAAAAATCCAAGAAATATTCAAAACAGACAAAATTAAAAAAGCCCCAATCCTATTCAAAAAAATCAATCAGTAGCCATTCTAAAAAAGTAACAGAATGGAAAAACTTATAAAGTAATTTCATCTAAAAAATCAATGGAAATATTAGGAACTGTCCCAAGATTACCAGTCCAAGAAGACGATTTCGGTTTTTATACAGACGAAAGCAAAGCGGGAAAAACATTTACAGAAGCATTCCCAAAAGAGTTTGAAAAATATAGTTCAAAAACACTAGAAAGAGTAATAAGTGGAGAATGCAGATTCAATAGCAAAGGAGAATTAGAAGGTTCAAATATCCCTGTTCTAAATTTAATAAGAACAGAAAATCTCCTCCCAGAAAACCAATTTCTATTTACCCCACTACATTTCGCAGCAGCTTTCAATAAAAATTCAAAAGCCTTCAAAGGAAAATATCAAGATCAAGGCTTAGCTATAACAATTTCTCCAGACCAAGCAAGGGATTCAAGCATCCTAGTCAGAACATTAGCAAAACAAGTAAAAGACTTCGGATACGACGCATCACCACAAAAACCAATTTTTGTATATCACTCAGTACTCAACCCAAGAGCCAATCAATCCTCCCCATACGGATTTATATTCAATATAGACGACAAAAAAGGAATAGTTGAAGCAGAAGCTTTCGGAATAGATAATACTATAAAAAGATTTACGGAATATGATAAAAATTCAGTCCCAATTCCAAAAGAAGACGGAGATTATACCATTTATTCTGTATCCAAAAATCCCGGCGTGTCGGGGGTCTACTCTAGCAGCGACCAGAGCGCGGATGCGGGCAACGACGACTTGGCGGGCTCCAGCTCCATCGGCAGGGTAGTGGTGGGAACAATAGTCCCGCAAGACTTAGCTGAGTTCGAAAAATCAATATTACAAGAAGAAGAAAGAAGAGAGAGATGGGTAAGGGATAAGGGAAAAGACTTAGGGACAAGATTGGCAAAACTTATAAACTAAAACTTCTTTAAAAAACTCCTAACCTTGGGACTGGTTAGGCTACACGTTGATTAATTTCCAATTCAATCACAACAATTAGTAATTTCGCAATGAACTTTGAAGTGATGGTGATTTACTTTCAATTAATCAACTATTTATCCCGGCGTGTCGAGAGTCTACTCTAACAACGACCAGAGCGCGAATGCGAACAACGACCACTTGGCGAACTCCAGCACCAACGGCAGAATAGCTTAATAATCTCAACGTTATAATATGAAATCCCACAAAAACATCTACTATAAAATCTACAAATGGGAAAACCTACTTCTCGCCTTCAAGAAGGCGAGAAGAGGCAAAACAAAAAAAGATTACGTAATAAAATTCGAAGAAAACCTAATAGAAAATCTACAGCAACTTCAATTCGAACTAATGACTCAAACATACAAACCAAAACCACTCAAAACCTTCATTATTCGAGACCCAAAAACCAGAAAAATATCCAAATCACATTTCAGAGACAGAATAATCCATCACACCATCTGTAACGTAATCGAACCAATATTACAAAAAACTTTCATCCACGACTCCTGCGCAAACCAAAAAAGAAAAGGAAACATATTCGCAATAAAAAGATTCGACAAATTCAAAAGAAAAGTATCAAGAAACGGAAAACAAAAAGGCTGGTTCAACAACAACCAAGTCAATGGATACTGTTTAAAGGCAGACGTAAAACATTACTTCGAAGAAGTCAATCAAAAAATCTTAATCAATATTATTAAAACAAAAATAAAAGACAAAGATACAATACAACTAATCACAAAAATCTTACAAAACTATCACAACAAAAATAAAGGCATGCCACTCGGCAACCTAACAAGTCAATTCTTCGCAAATATTTATCTCAACGAATTAGATTATTTTACTAAACATAAATTAAAAACAAAATACTACATAAGATACGTAGACGACTTTATAATTCTAAGTTCAAACAAAAAACAACTAATGACATGGAAAAAAGAAATAAAAAAATTCCTCAAAAACAAATTAAAACTCCAACTCCATCCACAAAAATCTCACATTATCAATTTATCCAACGGAATAGATTTCGTAGGATTCAGAAATTTTTACCGCTTCAGACTATTAAGAAAAAGAAACATAAAGAAAATGCAAGAAAAAATAAAACAATACACAGAAGGCAAAATCACCGAAAGCAAACTAAATGAAATCCATCAAGGCTGGACGGCATACGCAAAATGGGCAAATCCTTATAAATTACAAAACAATCTAATAAAATGCAAAACATAAAAACAATCCAATACCAAGACTTCGAAAAACTCGACTTAAGAGTCGCACAAATAAAAGAAGTAGAAGACATCGAGGAAGCAGACAAACTCTACAAACTAACAATCGACGTCGGAGAACCAGAAACAAGAACAATCTGCGCCGGCATCAAAAAACACTACACAAAAGAAGAACTAAAAGACAAAAAAATAATCGTCCTAACAAACCTATCCCCAAGAAAACTTCGAGGCATAGAATCCCAAGGAATGCTCCTCGCCGCAGGAGACAAAGAAACAAACACATGCATTCTAATCACGCCAGAAAAAGATATAGTATCCGGCACAAAAATAAGCTAATTATTTCCTAAAAAATATTTTTTTCTTTTTCTCAAAATGCTCCCCCCACTTTCTCCCCGCACTAGCCCTCTTCTTTATCATTTCATTTCTTTGTCCAACCAATTCATCAACACTCATTTTTGACAGTTCATCAAATTTTTTTATAACATACCGCTTAACATTGTAAATAGTGCGCTCAACATTACGCTGTGCCCCACCGATAGGCTCATCAATAATATCTTCAATAGTCTTCAGTTTCAAATTATCTCGAGCAGTCAATTTCGATGATTCAGCAGATTCCTCTCTTTTTGTCCCATCTCTCCATAAAATCGCAGCAACAGCCTCAGGCGAAGCAACAGAATAATAAGAATATTTAAGCATAGCTAATTTATTTGCAACTCCAATTCCCAAAGCCCCACCGCTACCGCCCTCGCCAATAATAACCGAAACAATCGGAACCTTACAGGTAGGCATATACTTCAAATTAACAGCAATCGCCTGAGCCTGCCCACAATCCCCATTCACAATTGCAGGATAAGCCCCAGGTGTATCAATCAAAGTCAAAATAGGAACACCAAACTTCTCAGCCAACTTCATTAATCTCAATGCCTTCCTAAACCCACCAGGATTAGGGCATCCAGTATAACACCTAGAATTTTCCATAACTTCCCTTTCATTAATCCCAGAACCCAATTTCAAACTCCTATCCTTATAATGCCCAATAATCATAGCCTTATGCTTCCCAATCATCCCAAATCCGCCAATCAAAACCCTATCGTCTTCAAACTGCCTATCCCCATGCATCTCTACAAAATCATTAACCATCCCATTGATATAATCCTTCATCGCAGGTCTATAAGGACATCTCGCAACCTGAACCGTATTCCACGCACTCAAATTAAAATAAAGCGAACGCAGCGTCTTTTTTTCCATTTCTAACAAACTCCGTATCTCCCCAGAATAATTAATTCCCCTTGAACTCAAGCGCTCCAACTCAGTTACTTGCTCATAAATTCTCTCAATTCCCCTCTCAAATCCTAAACACTTTTCTTTCATATTATATATCAGAACTCTTTCCCCATTAAACCTTTCTATTTACCAAGCCCCCAGCGAAGCTGAACTTTTCCATGCGAAGCATGAACCCCTCCACGAAGTGAACTCTTCCAATCCCTAATTCCCCAACAACCTACTCAAAAACCCTTTCTTTAAAACAACCTTATCCCCATTAACCATCCGAGCAATTTCATGATATTTTCTAGCAACCTTGCTCCTCGGATGAGTATGACAAACAGCGTCCCTCAAATTCAAAGCCTCCTTAACAGCCTTATCCTCAGGAATCACCCCAATAATCTGCGTCTCCAACATCGACCTAATCGAACTCAAAGGCATCTCATAATTCGCATTACTATGCCGAGTAACAATAATCCCATTAACATTTTTCCCCATCCCACGCGCAACTTTTACCGCTTTCAAAGCATCAGTCACCGCCGGCATCTCAGGATTAGTAACAATAATAATCTCATCAGCCGCCTCAATCACAGAAATAACCTCGTCCCCAAATCCAGCCGCAGAATCAACAATCACATAATCACAAATCTCACCCAATTTTTTAATAGCCTCCGGAATCTTCTTGGTATTAAATTTAGTCAACTCTTTAACAGACAAACTCGACGGAACAATCTTAGTCCCAGATGAATGTTCATAAACCGCATCCTCAATATCAGCCTTCCCCTTCAAAACATGATTCAAAGTCACAGGCACAATCGGCGCCCCCAACTGCAACCCAATATTCGGCGTGTTCAAATTAGCGTCGACAATTATAACCTCCTTATCTAATTTATTCAAAGACGCACCTAAATTTATAGCCGTAGTCGTCTTTCCAACGCCACCTTTCCCTGAATTTATAACAATTATCCTCGCCATTTAAAACAAACGTCTAACTACCAGAAAAAAACGCTTTATAAATTTATTTAACAGAG
>CAZLQO010000022.1:0-7798 GCA_964561955.1 Candidatus Woesearchaeota archaeon
CCCCACTCCCCAAACAACTCCGGCATCCTAACATACAACCACTTCAAAAACTTCAAAAACTCCTCAGCCTCCATCTTAATATAATCAACAATCCGAGAATAATCCCCACTATCAAACCAAACAGGAACAAGTCTACCATTCCCAACCTTCCCCGTAATATTATCCAAACCCGACCCCCGAAACTCCCCACGATTCATCAAAATCCCAATCGCCCTCAAATCAATAAACGGCTTACTAAGAATATCAATTTCAGGCAACCCATGCACCTCCGCCCGTCTCTTCAAAAAATTATGCTCAAACCCCAAATTATACCCAACCGGAATAAAACTAAAAACATAACTATCCAAAAAACTAGTCTCATTCAAAAACCTCTCGATAATCCCCTTCTCCGAACTCTCCCAAGCCTTCAAAATAATCAACGGCCCAACCGCCGCCCCACTCCCCCGCGCCAACTCCTGATACTGAATAGTAAGTATCTCATCCACATCCGGATCAAGCCCAGTAGTCTCAATATCCAAATAAAAATTCCCCATAATAAAATAAAAAATCAAAATTACTTAAACTTTCCTAAAATAAAACTCCCACTAATTCATCTACCAAAAATGCAAAGCATTTTTGTTCTACCGCGCAAAGCACGTTCTACCGGCGAAGCCGTTCTATCGAGAAATCAAAAATTTCTCGTTCTACCTCAAAGCATTCTATTTCTATCCTTAAATTTATAAACAACCCCAACCTAATTAATCCATGAAAAAGCTCGGTGTATTCCTCGTCCTACTCTTATTATTATTAGTAACGCTAACCATAGCAGACAACGACACAGAGCCACAAGCCACAAGCGACGAGCCACAAGCCACAAGCCAACAAAACCCAGACAAAATAGAAAAGGGATTTGAATGCCTCGAAGAAAAAGCAGAAGATTGCTCGAGCTTAACAACCCAAGAAGTCGCACTAACGATTCTCGCAACCCCAGACAATATCTTCGACGACTGTGTAGCAGAACTAGAATCCCGAAAATCATCCGACAACTGGGGCAACATCCGAGACACAGCAATAGCAATCATCGCAATGAAACACGCCGGCGAAGACACAGAAGTATCAGAAACATGGCTACTAAACCATCAAAGAACACCAAGAGACCTAATATGGTACCTACAACAAGACTCTAACGTCGCAACAGAATGCCACATCGGCTACGAAACAAACGACTACATAATCAACATCGGCGCAAACAAAAAAATCGACAGAAACGCCGGAACATGCCTAACCCGAGCCCAATCAAACTTCTGGCTACAAATAACCCCAGACTGCTACGAAAACGAATTTTCAATCGAATGCGACCAAGCATTCATCGCAAACCTA
Organism: Candidatus Woesearchaeota archaeon; assembly: GCA_964561955.1. Taxonomy (GTDB): domain Archaea; phylum Nanobdellota; class Nanobdellia; order Pacearchaeales; family GW2011-AR1; genus JAGVXH01. The sequence continues at coordinate 1,360 of CAZLQO010000022.1, forward strand.
ATATACAAAAACAAAAATTCCCCAACGATATACGTTCTCGGAGGAACAGATTCAGAACCCGCATTCGGCTCAATAAAACTCAACGTCAACTCAAAATGCTTCGGCGAAAACTCATGCAATTACGAAGCAACAGCGTGGGCAACACTCGCATTATTAGAAACAGGACACGACGTCGAAGAATTCATCCCTTATGTAATCGCAATGTCCGACACGAACGAACAATACCTCCCAGAAGCATTCATCTACATACTAACAAACTACGAGGACTACGCAACCCAACTAATCGCCGACCAAAAATTAGGCAACTACTGGGAAGCCACAACCTCAGCATACAACAGATACTACGACACATCAATGGCACTCATCGCTCTCGGGAGTTCATCATCAGAACAAATCACAAAAGCAAAAGACTGGCTATTGTTCTCACAAGGCACAAACGGATGCTGGCAAAACTCGGTCCGAGAAACAGCAATAGTTTTATGGGCGCTAACAGGAAAAAGCGGACGACTGCCAAAAGGCGGCGGCGTAACATACTGCTCAGAAGCAGGCTATTTTTGCATCCCATCAGCAGACTGTCCATCATCCGAAGACGTAGGCAACAATTACTTCTGCCCATCACTATCAAACACATGTTGCCAAAACGAAAATCTAAAACCCTGTTCTGAATACAACGGAAAAGAATGCTCAACTGAAGAACTATGCGTCGGCAATTCAAGAAAAGCCACCGACTCAACAGATTGTTGCACCGGAGAATGTAAGCCAAGACCACAAGAAACCGAATGTGAAGAAAATTTTTACACATGCATGGACCAATGCTCCGAATTCCAAGAACCAATAGCAACATACTCATGTAACACACCAAAAGTTTGTTGCCGAACCAAAACAACAAAAAAAGGCACAGCCTGGTGGATATGGGTCCTGATAATCCTAATCATCGCAGCTCTCTCCGCAATAGCATACATTTTCCGACACAAATTAAAATTATTATTATTTAGAATCAAAAGCAAATTCAAAAAAGACAAAGACAAAGGCAGCACACAAGGAAGAGGCTCAGGCGGACCACCAAGACCAGGATTCCCACCAGTAAGAAGACCAATGCCACCGGTAGCACCAGCCAGACGAAAACCACAGCACAGAGACGCAGCAATGTCAGAAACTTTCAACAAATTAAAAGAAATGTCCCGTTAAAATGAGAAGATTCTATTTTCTATTTTCTATTCTCTACATTATATCAATAACATCAGCAACCCCAACTCTAACATTCCAACACAACCAAACCCAACCCGGCGAAACAATCATCGCAACAATAACAACACAAGGAGAATTCGCAGAACAAATCGAATCAACTGACATCACATTTCTCGAAGCCCGAAAACAAGTCTTCTTCGAACACGACATCACATTCTACAACAACACCCACTACCTCTACATCTACACAACACGCGAAGGCAACTTCACAATCAAAATCGGAAACATCCTATTCAAAGAAACAGGAGAACTCCAATCAAAAATAATCCAACAAAATTTCACAATCCAAGACTCAACAAACCGAACCCAAATCCTATCAATCAAACCTGGCTTTATATTCACAACCCAAAACCCAACAATAAAACTAACAAACAAAGGAACAGCGATGCTAAATATAACATACAACGAAACGACAATCTCAATCCAACCATTAAAAACAGAAGAAATAACATTCACCCCAACCAAAGTTTTCTCATTCACAGAAATCTCATCATACAAAAAATTTTCAATCCCAACAATCTACCCTCCAGCAAACGGAACATTCCAAGCAAAACCACAACTCGATTTAAAACCAAATCCTGAACTTCTCTTCGTCGAACTTTTTACAAAAACAAAATCCCAAGAAACAATCCAGTTATTTAACTTCGGCGAAGAAATAATAACAAACATAAAAATAACATCAGACCAAACATTCATCGACGCTAAACTAATAGAAAACATATCAGCAAAAGAAGTCTACAATCTAACCATAACATTATCCCCACAAAACCCAGGCCACTTCCAAGGCAACATCAACATCACATACACTCAACACGAAAAACAAAACACACTCCAAATCCCATTAAGCATATTCGTCCTCCCGCAAGGAAGCACACAAGAAGACTTCCAAATACAAAAAGAAACATGTGAAGAAAAAGGCGGAATCCCCTGCTCAACCGAAGAAATCTGCGACGGCAAAGCAACCTTCACAAAAAATAACGAATACTGCTGCATAGGAACGTGCCAACCAATCAAGCAAGACAAAAAAGATTTCAGTTACGGCTGGCTAATCGCAATAATAATTTTCATAACACTAATCGCCGGCGGATACTATTTCTACAAAAAACAAAAGAAAATAAAACCACAAACACCAGAAGAAAAAATCAAAGAAACATCAGAAAAATATTCCAAAAGAATTCAAGGCGGATTAGCAAATTCCTAATCACTTCTTTTTAACTTTCTTCTTAGTAGTTTTCTTTTTAGCAACCTTCTTCCTAACCTTCTTCTCAGAATCCTTCTCTTCCAACTTCACAGTAAGCTCTTTCTCCCGCTCAGCCATCTGCTTCAACCTAACCCCAGCAATCTTCGCAATCTCATCATACCGATGCATCCGCCCAGAAATATTGTTCAACAAATCCGTCGCCTCAGTCATAGTCAAAGTCACCTTAGCCGGCTCAATAACCTCAACCGACGACGGCATAAAATCAAACATCGTCTCACTCAACCGCGCAAAACTCTCACACTCAAAATCAGCCTCGGCAAAACAAGTAAACATCTTCTCTTCACCTTTCTTTTCATTAATCCCCCCAACTACAATCTCTTTCGGCTCACTAAGCTGAATAGAATGAACCGTAATATCATTAACTTTATTCAAAACCCCAATATGCTCACCCAAAGCCACCTTCAAATGCTTAGCCGGCCGCCCAGCAACCTCAACAATCATTATCGCCCTTACCATAACAACCTAAACAAAAACCCTCTTTTAAAATCTTCCCCCACTACTTCACCAAGCTCCGCGACGAAGTCGCAACCATCGGCGAAGCCAACCATCGTTACGCAAAGCGGAACAACCACCGGCACTAAAAGAGTGCCTACCCTCGGTTCCAAAGGAGAACCCCAATAACAAAAATCAAAAACACAGCGAACCCATAAGGCAACAAATCAACAACCCTCGAATCCCGCGACTCATAAACAACCTTATTATTCAAAACAATCTTATTATCAACAACATCACTCAAAACAACAATCTCATCATCACTACTCCCAACTTCCACAACTTCGTCCCCCAAAACCCTCGACGCCCTCACAACAAATTCCCCAATCTCAAAATACTCCCGCTTATCTCCCTGCCTCAACTTCAAAACCCCATCATACCTCCCAACCTCAGAAACCTTCAATCTAACATCAACCTCATCCCCATCCTCAACAAACTCCCTCAAATAATAATACCCCGACAACCACTCACCTCCTTCACTATCCCAAATCTTCAAAACCGAATCCCTCTCCGTATCCAACTCAACCTTCACATCATAAACCCCATCCCCATCAAAAACCTCCAACGAACACTCAAACTCCTCACCAACAAAAATCCCACCCGGACAATCAAAATCAACATCAACCGCCGAAACAAATCCAACCATCAACAAAACCAAAATAACCCACCTCATAAAATTACATAACGCCAACATTTATAATTTTATCCACATCTCTAAATTGTCAAATCTTTTTTAGAATATCCCTTTCCAACTAGTTTTTCAAAGACAGGCTCCATCATTTTATCTAATTTTTCATTAACCAAAGCTCCTTCTTCACACAATATTTCTTTCCTTCTTTCTTCCTCTAAGGTAAATTCTCTATTTTCTCTAGCAGCCATTTTCCTAGCCAAATCTAAGACTTCATGAAATATATAAGCTGTCCCGCCTCTCAATCTTTGATATGTATGAATATCAAAATTCATCTCCTTCAAAGCTTCATCAATATCTCTTATTAATTCCGGAGAACTTTCTCTTTTATCACACATCCCCCCAACTCTATAAAACCCTTCAGGGAACCACCCATGAAAATTATTGAACTTTGTACGATATTCTTCCATCTTAATTAATCACAGAACCCTTCTTCCCTTTCAGGTAAACAACCCAAAGTTTAATCCTTTATAAATTTTACTCAACCCCGCATCCTCTTCCTAATCTCCAAAAAACTAACATACTCCACAGACACCCGATTCCCAACCTTCCTCTTAGAAGCAACCAATATCTCACTAAACACACCCTCAGACAAATAAAACTTACACTTCTCCTTCTCCACCCTCGACAAATTTCCATTCATCTTAACCTCAACCCCAATCACCTTAAACAAATCACCACGCCGAGAAAAACAAACAAAATCCGGAAACCCAGTCCCAATCGTCATCACCTTATTGAATGGATTAAACTTCCTCTTGCATGGAATAATTTTCCCTTCAATCAAATCAACATTATTCGACCACTTATTAACAACCCAACCCTTCTCCTCCAAATCCTTCCGAACCCTCGCCTCAAACAAACTCCCATCCGCCCGACTCTTCGCCCCCCCTTTAATCTTACTCTTCTTCTTCGAAACCCCAATTCTTCCAGGCTCAATCCATTCAGTCTCATATTCCTCACTATTAGCCTTTTCTATTTCCTTAAAAAAATCCTTTCGGCTTAATTTTTTTTCTATTTCTTTCGACTTCAATTCCATAATATAATAAAGTTTTCAGCAATTATAAATCTTCATAAAACCTACAAGTTGGACAAGCCAACAAATTAAAATTTTAGGCGCAGGGTCGTTGCAAAGCAATGACAAAGCCGTTAAGAAGTTTTAATTTGCAATAAATACTTTATTATAAAATTGATTTTCCATAAGAAATTGATTTTATGATAAAGCTAAATAAGAGGGTACGCATCCGAGGGAGATATCTCCCTGGGATACAACATTCCCATCATCCCCAACACTCGCCTTAAACTCACTCTCCACATCAGCACTCTTCAATTCCATAACAAAACAAGAAAATCCAAAATTATAAACCTATTCACTTATTATCCAATCCATCCAAAATTCTGGCAAGTCCTTTTTCAAAAGTTTCTCTTATGCTACCAATAGTCACCAAATTACCGCTACCCAATCTATCATCATATAAACGCATAGCAAAGTCTTGTGCTTCATAAATTGTAGCAACAGTTCTATCAGTTTTAGAAATATCATTCTTAAACACAAAAACCAATTCTCCATCATATCCCAAGCCATTCGCAGTATCAGCAAGAGTAGAACACCTTTCCTCTACTCTCTCTAAATCAGTAACCAAAAAATAAGCAATATCAGTAACATTAGAAAACAATTTTTTAATATCACTATCTGTGATGACTTTATTTAAATATATTTTTAAATTATTATAAAAAGCAGTTCGCTTCTCACTTTCCTTATCCCTCTGATATTCCGAAATTTTATCTTGTTCCTTAATAAAATCCAATCTTTCTTTAATTCTTTCCCTAATCCCCCTGCCCAACACTAAATCTTTTTCCATGTTCATAAGAATTAAACAGCATCTTTATTTTTAAACTTTTCCATTTGTTACCATTTCAAAATTAAACACCCTAATGGCTAAAATCTAATAGCTAAAACCTGACACTTCGTGATCTACAAATCCCGCGCATAAACCGTCTTCCTACCATTCGCCCTCGCCCGCTCCTCAGCCTTCTTCAAAATCCCATCAACTTTTTTCTCCAGCTCAACATTAACATCCTCCCCAACATTCATCTCAACAACCTTCTTCACCTTACTCCAAACAACCAACGCCATACACCCCAAACAACACATTTCTTTAAATAGTTTGTTAAACTAAAACTATATGAACCATTACAAAAAATTTTTAGTAACAACGGCAATTTATATCGGGCTCTTATACTCGATAACAGGATGTTTGTCCACTCAGCCCCAAAAAGAAACATGCACTCAGCCCCAAAAAGAAACATACACTCAGCCCCAAGAAGAGAAACAACCTTCAACAACATTGAGAACTTTAGAAGAAAAACTGACCCCAGGCAAAGCCACCACAAGAGAAGCCAATAGATTATTAAAAATGGTATGGGAAAACACAGTTGACCCAAACAAATTATAACCTACTTCTCCGGTTTCATAAAAGGAAAAAAAATCACATCCCTAACAGAATCCTTTCCCGCCAACAACATAACCAACCTATCAATCCCCATCCCAAACCCAGCAGTCGGCGGCATCCCATACATCAACGCATCAATAAAATCATCATCCGCAGGCATCGCATCATCACACCCTCCACGAAGCAAATTCTCCTGCTCAGCCAACCTCTCCTTCTGGTCAATCGGGTCATTCAACTCATCATACGCCTTAACAATCTCAGCCCCATCAATAATCAACTGAACCGAATTAATCTTCGACG